>NZ_JBEAHS010000042.1:0-90357 GCF_040062505.1 Klebsiella sp. JN_Kp127 | reverse complement strand
AGTCCGGATGCAGAAAAGCAAAAACCCGCCTTTTGGGCGGGTTCTTTAAATAGTGGTGCCCGGACTCGGACTAACGCCGCAGGCGTTGAACAGCGCGCGTGTCGCGCTGGCCCCGAAGGGGTGAGCCGCTGTGCGGCGAATAATCGAACGGAGTTCGATGAAGAGTCCGGATGCAGAAAAGCAAAAACCCGCCTTTTGGGCGGGTTCTTTAAATAGTGGTGCCCGGACTCGGAATCGAACCAAGGACACGGGGATTTTCAATCCCCTGCTCTACCGACTGAGCTATCCGGGCAACGGGGCGCATTAAACCGTAATCGCCGCGCCTCGTCAACGAAATTTATCTGTTTTGCAGCAGACTGAACAATCTATCACCACATTGCGCTAAAAGCACGCGTCTTCAGGCAAAAAACAGCGTCCAGGCCGCTGAAATCGGCATCGCCAGCACCAGCGCAGGCAGCATATTCACCACGGCAAACATTTTTATTCCGCAGATGCGCAGCCCTGTGGCCACCAGCAGCATACCGCCGACGGCGCTGAAATCCGCCAGCATCATCGGCGTGGTGAGCGGCATAATGATCGCCGCGCAGGCCGCGAGGGTCAGCTGGATAAGCAGCATCGGCACGCTGATGGCGGCGACGGCAATGCCCAGGGTGCAGGCGAAAATGGTGGCGGTGAAAAAATCAAGAAACGCTTTGGCAATCAGAATGCTGGCGTCGCCGGTCATCCCTTCGCGCATGGCGCCGAAGACGCCGGTGCCGCTGGCGCAGAACAGGACGATAATCGCCACATAGCTCTGAATATAGGAGTCATGAGCCGAGGCCTTTTTCTTACCCTTCGATGACAGCAACTGCTGAAGCTGACTGACCAGCGTATTTATGCCTTTTTCCATATTGCATATTTCGCCGAGCAGCGTTCCCACCAGGGTCGACAGCACCATCACCGGCAGATTGGCGCATTTAATCACCAGTAAAATACCGATGCCTAATGACGCCAGGCCAAAAATTGAGGTCATGGATGTGCGGATCCGTTCCGGCAACCGCTGGCTGAGTAAGGCGCCTAACACGCCGCCGACCAGCACCGCGCTGGCATTAATAAAAGGTCCTGTAACCACGCTGACTCCTGTTAAATATCCCTGATAACCGATTGATTATGACGTTAACCCGCCGTGAAAGCTTGTGTATCCGTGATATAAGTGCATACGGTTTTCATCTTGCGCCTGCCAGGGAAAGGTGCCATGATTGCGCGAATTTTCTCCTCCCTGATATGAGGCCGCCGATGACGACACTGCCATTACCTCGCCAGCGACGCCGCGCACAGATGCGTGGGCTGCCTCATCTTGCTACGCTTACCCCTCCGTTCACCATGCGGTGAAGGACACGTATGCTCACTGTAGGGCAACAGTAAGATCGGACGCGTCTGCTTTTACTGATGTCCGGCGGTCGGAGCTGAATCCGTCAGACCCGGACACATCGTTGGGCAAGGTTTTCCTTGTCTGAGATTTTTACAC
Source organism: Klebsiella sp. JN_Kp127 (assembly GCF_040062505.1). Lineage (NCBI taxonomy): Bacteria > Pseudomonadati > Pseudomonadota > Gammaproteobacteria > Enterobacterales > Enterobacteriaceae > Klebsiella > Klebsiella sp. JN_Kp127. The sequence continues at coordinate 88,850 of NZ_JBEAHS010000042.1, read as the reverse complement.
TCCCGATACGGGCATTTGCGCTTATGAAATCCATGCACATTGCCGCCAGCTGCGAGCTGGTCACCCGCTTGTCCACCCACCGCCGCGTTGTGGCGCTGGACAGTACCGATTTTACCGATGTGGCGGCAGTCGTCATCACCGCCGCGGACAGTCGCAGCGGTATCCTTGCCCTCCTCAGGCGTAGCGGATTTAACCTGCCGGTCTACCTGCTGAGCGAGACGGCGGTCGATAAGCCGGAGGGGGTACAGGCGGTGATCGCCGGTAAAGATCAGGAGTGGCTCGAGCTGGAAGCGGCGGCCTGCGATTATGAAGCGCGTCTGCTGCCGCCGTTTTTCAATACGCTGACCCAGTACGTCGAAATGGATAACAGCACCTTTGCCTGTCCGGGACACCAGCACGGGGCCTTTTTCAAAAAGCACCCCGCAGGCCGTCAGTTCTATGACTTTTTTGGCGAAAACGTCTTTCGCGCCGATATGTGTAACGCCGATGTAAAATTAGGCGATCTGCTGATCCACGAAGGGTCGGCCAAGCACGCGCAGAAGTTCGCCGCGAAGGTCTTTAATGCGGATAAAACCTACTTCGTCCTTAATGGCACCTCGGCGGCCAACAAAGTTGTGACCAACGCGCTGTTGACCCGCGGCGATCTGGTGCTGTTCGATCGCAACAACCACAAGTCAAACCATCACGGGGCGCTGATTCAGGCGGGGGCGACGCCTGTCTATCTTGAAGCCGCGCGCAATCCGTTCGGCTTTATCGGCGGCATTGACGAGCGTTGCTTTGATGAGCGCTACCTGCGGGATCTCATCCGCGAAGCGGCGCCAGAGAAAGCCACGGCCGCTCGCCCGTTTCGCCTGGCGGTGATCCAGCTCGGAACCTATGACGGCACGGTCTATAACGCCCGCCAGGTGGTCGATAAAATCGGCCACCTCTGCGATTACATCCTGTTCGACTCGGCGTGGGTGGGCTATGAGCAGTTTATCCCGATGATGGCCGACTGTTCGCCGCTACTGCTGGAGCTGACGCCGGACGATCCGGGCATTTTTGTCACCCAGTCCGTACACAAGCAGCAGGCCGGTTTCTCGCAGACGTCGCAGATCCATAAAAAGGATAACCATCTGCGCGGCCAGGCGCGCTTCTGTCCGCACAAACGGCTGAATAACGCCTTTATGCTGCATGCCTCCACCAGTCCGTTTTATCCGCTGTTCGCCGCGCTGGACGTCAACGCCAAAATTCACGAAGGCGAGAGCGGCCGCCGCCTGTGGGCCGAGTGCGTGGCGCTGGGCATCGAGGCGCGCAAAGCGATCATCGCCAACTGTAAGATGATTCAGCCCTTTATTCCGCCGATGGTGGCGGGGCGCCCGTGGCAGGATCACCCGACCGAAGCGATCGCCCGGGAGCGTCGTTTCTTCAGCTTCGAACCGGGCGCGCGCTGGCATGGTTTCGAGGGCTATGCCGACGACCAGTATTTTGTCGACCCGTGCAAGCTGTTGTTGACCACCCCTGGCATCGACGCGGAGAGCGGGGAGTACAGTGAGTTCGGCATCCCGGCGACCATTCTGGCGCATTACCTGCGGGAAAACGGCATCGTGCCGGAGAAGTGCGATCTCAACTCGATTCTGTTCCTGCTGACGCCGGCGGAAAGCGCCGAAAAAATGGCGCAGCTGGTGGCGATGCTGGGGCAGTTTGAACAGCATATTGAAGCGGATACGCCGCTGGCCGATGTGTTGCCGACCATCTACAACAAATATCCGGTGCGCTATCGCGACTATACCCTGCGCGAGTTGTGCCAGGAGATGCACGATCTGTACGTCAGCTTTGACGTGAAGAGCCTGCAAAAAGAGATGTTCCGTAAAAGGAGCTTCCCGCGGGTGGTGATGAATCCCCAGGATGCCAACCGCGAATTTATCCGCGGCGACGTGGAGCTGGTGCGTCTGAGCGAGGCGGAGGGCCGCGTCGCGGCGGAAGGGGCGCTGCCGTATCCGCCGGGGGTATTATGCGTGGTGCCCGGTGAGGTCTGGGGGGGCGCTGTGCTGCGCTATTTCCTCGCGCTGGAGGAGGGGGTCAATATGCTACCGGGCTTCTCGCCGGAGCTGCAGGGAGTATATAGCGAGACGGATCCGGACGGCATTAAGCGGCTGTATGGCTACGTGTTGAAGGGATAAAAAAACGCCCCGCCAAACAGGCGGGGCGTTTTACTTTTGCCGATCACGCGCTCTGCTGCGCGGCGGTCGGCTGTCTGACGTGTTTGTATTTGAACAGCGCCACGAAGGCAAAAGCCAGCGCCAGCGAATAGCCGGCGAAAATCAGCCACACGCTCTGCCAGTTAGTGATCCCTTCGACGGTAAAGTGCTCCACCACTTTGCCGCTCACCATGCCACCGAGAATACAGCCGAAGCCGTTGGTCATCATCAGGAACATCCCCTGGGCGCTGGCGCGGATTTCCGGGCGCACCTCTTTCTCAACGAACACTGAACCGGAGATGTTGAAGAAGTCGAAGGCGCAACCGTAGACGATCATCGACAGTACCAGCAGCACGGTGCCGAACGGCGTCGGGTCGCCAAAGGCGAACAGGCCGAAGCGCAGCATCCACGCCACGATACTCATCAGCATGACGTTCTTAATGCCGTAGCGGCTGAGGAAGAACGGGATGGTCAGGATAAACAGGGTCTCGGAGATCTGCGAGATCGACATCAGCACCGAGGCGTGTTCGACGATAAAGCTGCCGGCAAACAGCGGATCTTTATCGAAGCTGTGCAGGAAGGTATTACCGAACATGTTGGTGATTTGCAGCTCGGCGCCGAGCATCATCGAAAAGATAAAGAAGATGGCCATGCGCTTGTTTTTAAACAGCGCGAAAGCGTTAAGCCCCAGCATCTCCGTCCAGCTTTGATTACGCTGGGCGTTAGCCACCGGGATCGTCGGCAGCGTCAGGGTGAACAGCGCCAGCAATACCGACAGCGTCGCACCGATGTACAACTGCATATGGCTCAGCTCAAAGCCGGAGAAGCTGACGCCCCACATGGCGAAGATAAAGCCGATAGTGCCCCAGATACGGATCGGCGGAAAATCGGTAACGATATCCAGCCCCGCCGACTGCAGGCGATAGTAAGAGATGGTGTTAATCAGCCCCAGCGTCGGCATATAGGCCAGTGAGTTAAGGAGGATCACGAGGAACATTTCGCCCGGCGTGGTGACCTGCGCCGCCAGATACAGCGTCAGCGCACCCACCAGGTGACAAACGGCATACACCCATTTGGCGCTAATCCACTTGTCGGCGACGATGCCGAGCAGCGTCGGCATCAGCACCGCGGCGATACCGAGCGAGCTATAAACCGCGCCGATTGCTGCGCCGTCAAACTTCAGGGTGACAAACATGTATGAGCCAAGCGTGGTAAGCCAGCTCCCCCAAAGACAGAACTGCAGGAACGACAGTATTTTGAGCTGCAGCTTAAGATTCATGTAGTTATCCTCACGAATATGGGCTTGTTATGTTTTTAAAATAACATTAAACCCGTTATTTTGATGCGATTCTATCATTCGCCAACCGAAGGCTTCTGTTAACTGCCGCAGAAAACCGAAAGATATTGCACCGTATGGCTCAGAAAAAACGCGGCCTCAGCGCGGGGCTGAGGCCGGTGTCAGGAGGGGGGTTATTTACGGCGGTAGCTTTTCTGCGCCGTGTTAACTTTATACAGATAGCGGCGCGATTCCGCCGAAGGATGGCGGGTAGTCAGGGTCTGGTAGACGTCCCCTGGCGCCATGCTGTTGATGATATTGGCCGCCTGGACTTTATCGCTGGAGAAGACCCGCAGCACGCTGCCGGCGCCGCCGTTATAGGCGGTGATCACCGCGTAGCGACGCGAGGTGGGGTTATCGATGCCGGCGAGGTAGACATTGTTCAGCATCGCCAGGTAGGCGGTACCGGTGTCAATGTTATTCGCCGGGTCGAACAGATAGCTGCGGCTTGGCAGGCCCGATTTACCCTGGGAACGGAAGACGTCTCTGCCGGCGCTGTGCTGGACCACCTGCATCAGCCCCATGGCGTCGGCATGGCTGACCGCATAAGGGTTAAAGGAGGATTCGGTCTGCATAATCGCGAGGATCAGCGACTCATCAACCCCATACTTACGCGAGGCCTGACGCACCATGCCGAGGTATTTATGCGCACGTTTGTCGAGGTGGTTCGGCACCAGGTTGATGGTGATGCTGTAGACCACGCGCAGGCCGTTGTTGCGGCTCTTCAGGCGGGTTTGCAGCAGATAGTCGGCAAAGCGCGCGGCGCGCCACTCCCAGCGAATCGATGCCCCGGTGTTATCCACCACCTGGCCATAGAGGAACGGCTCTTTGGAGATCTGAATGTCATCGACATCGGAATAGAGGTCGATGGAGTTGGGGTCATCGCCCATCAGCAGGGTTTTGACGATCGCCTGGCGCAGTCGTCCGCGCGGATCGGTGCCGGCGATGGTCTCTACGGTGATCGTCCCTTCATCGAAGTTGATGTGGCTGCGGGTTTGATACTGGTCGGTGTATTTGACGTAGTCCTTCGGCCCGGCGAGCAGGACTTCGTTGTACCCCCAAATGTTCTCGATGTTGTGGGCAAACTGGCCCATCAGGATATCAAAACCGTTGGTATCCTTGACCCAGGCCTCGTTGTATTCGGCGCCTTTTTTATTGGAGCTGGAACACGAAACGAGCAACGGCGCAATCAGCGCGAGCGCTAAGTATTTTTTCATCATTCCGGGCGTGCGTGTTGTGTTTGTTTTTAAAAGGCCGCAGGGCCCTTACTGTTTTTCCGGCGGCGTATAGCCTTCGATGTGCACGTCTTTCCCTTCAAACAGGAACTGCACCATCTCCTGCTCCAGCAGCTTGCGGTGCTCCGGGTTCATCATGCTGAGCTTTTTCTCGTTGATCAGCATGGTCTGCTTGTGCTGCCACTGCGCCCAGGCTTCTTTGGAGATTTCGTTGTAAATGCGCTTCCCGAGTTCGCCCGGATACAGCTGAAAATCCTGGCCGTCCGCTTCACGCTGCAGGAAGGTACAAAAAATGGTTCTGCTCATAATCAATCCTCTTTGATAGCCGAAAATTTATACCGGCGTTCCGGCTTTTAACTGTTGCAACAAGCGCTCCACGGGGGCCGCCAGACCGACGGACGGCGGCTGCGCTAAGTTATACCAGAGTGCGTTGCCTTCATCCATGCATGCGCCAGATGAGTGCACTGTAAGCCACATCGGCACAATATCCAGATGGAAATGGCTGAAAGTGTGGCGAAAAGCGGTGAGCTGCGTCAGATTATCGGCCTTAATCTGGCGCTGTGCCAGCCACTCGCGCAGGCCCGCTTCGTCGGCAAACTGCGGAAAACAGAACAATCCGCCCCACAGGCCCACCGGCGGACGCTGGGCGAGAAACACCTCGTCGCCGTGCTGCATCAGCAGGAAATAGCCGGTGCGTTCCGGAATGGTCTGCTTCGGTTTTTTGCCCGGATATTCTGCCCATGAATGATTGGCGTAGGCCACGCAGCCGTTGCTCAGCGGGCACAGTTCGCACTTCGGCTTCGATCGGGTGCAGACCATCGCCCCGAGATCCATCATCGCCTGGTTAAAGCGCTCCACGCCCTTCGCCGGCGTGACCGCTTCGCTGATCTCCCACAGCCGTTTTTCCACCTCTTTTTTCCCCGGCCAGCCGCTGACAGCATAGCAGCGGGCGAGCACGCGCTTCACGTTGCCGTCGAGAATCGGATAATGCTGACCGAGCGAAAGGGATAAAATGGCCCCCGCCGTTGAGCGCCCGACGCCGGGAAGCGCCGCCACTTCGTCAAAGGTCTGCGGGAATTCGCCGCCGTGCTGCGCCGCCACCTGCTGCGCCGCTTTGTGTAAGTTGCGCGCCCGCGCGTAGTAACCCAGTCCGGTCCACAGGTGCAGCACCTCATCCAGCGGCGCGTTGGCGAGATCGACCACCGTGGGGAAACGCGCCATAAAGCGTTCAAAATACGGGATAACCGTGGTCACCTGTGTTTGTTGCAACATCACTTCGGAGAGCCATACTTTGTAGGGCGTCTTGGCGATTTGCCAGGGCAGGGTTTTACGCCCGTATTTGTCGTACCAGTCCAGGACCTGGGCTGAAAATTGCGTGGCGAGAAAAGTCAAAGCTACGGCTCCGGGATCGCGATTACAGGGTGGCAGATTGCAGCACAAGGCCGAGTGGCTGTAAACCCTTGCATCCGCCGGGTAACTTTGGATAATGCCCGTTTTCCGAACACTTTCACTAGCAGACCTAACTTTTATGAAAAACGACGTCATCTCTCCGGAATTTGATGAAAACGGCCGTCCGCTGCGCCGTATTCGTAGCTTCGTCCGTCGCCAGGGCCGCCTGACGAAAGGGCAGCAGCATGCGCTGGATAACATTTGGCCGGTGATGGGCGTTGAATTCAACGATGCGCCGCTCGATTTCGCCGCCCTGTTTGGCCGCGAAGCGCCGGTCACCCTCGAAATTGGCTTCGGGATGGGCGCCTCGCTGGTGGCGATGGCAAAAGCCAAACCGGAACAGAATTTCCTCGGCATCGAAGTGCACTCCCCGGGCGTCGGCGCCTGTCTGGCCTCGGCCGAAGAAGAAGGTGTGCAAAACCTGCGCGTGATGTGTCACGATGCGGTGGAAGTGCTGCACACTATGATTCCGGATAACTCGCTGAATATGGTGCAGCTGTTTTTCCCTGACCCGTGGCACAAAGCGCGCCATAATAAACGTCGTATCGTGCAGCCGCCCTTCGCCGAGCTGGTGAAAAGTAAACTGAAGCTCGGCGGCGTCTTCCATATGGCGACCGACTGGGAAGCCTATGCCGTCCATATGCTGGAAGTGATGTCCTCGCTGGAAGGGTACCGTAACCAGTCGGCAAGCAACGATTACGTACCGCGCCCGGAATCGCGCCCGGTAACCAAATTTGAACAGCGTGGCCATCGTCTCGGCCACGGCGTATGGGACTTAATGTTCGAGAGGGTGAAATAATGGCCAAGAATCGTAGCCGTCGTCTGCGGAAAAAAATGCATATCGACGAGTTTCAGGAGTTAGGCTTCTCCGTCGCCTGGCGTTTCCCGGAAGGGACCAGCGAAGAGCAGATCGACCAGACGGTCAACGATCTGATCGAAGAGGTGATTGAGCCGAACAAACTGGCCTTTGACGGCAGCGGCTATCTCTCCTGGGAGGGGCTGATCTGCATGCAGGAGATCGGTAAATGTACCGAAGAGCATCAGGCCATCGTGCGCCAATGGCTGGAAGCGCGTAAGTTAGAGGATGTGCGCACCAGCGAACTTTTTGACGTCTGGTGGGACTAAGTTTGACAAGGGTCGGCAACTGCCGGCCCGTTTTGTCTTAAGGGAGTTTTATGATGCGTAAAACGCTGCTGGCGGTGGCGCTCTCCGTCACCGCTTTGTCTGCCCATGCAGACTACCAGTGTAGCGTCACGCCGCGTGACGATGTGATCCTCACCCCGCAGCAGGTCCAGGTGAAAGGGGAAAATGGCAATCTGGTGATCAAACCGGACGGTAACCTGACCTTTAACGGCAAGGCCTATGCCCTCAGCGCCGCCCAGCGCGAGCAGGCCCAGGATTATCAGGCCGGTCTGCGCAGCAGCCTGCCGTGGATTGACGAAGGCGCGCGTTCGCGAGTCGAAAAAGGCCGCAAGGCGCTGGATAAAATCATTACCGAACAGGTCGGCGCCGACAGCAGTATGCACGGTCGTCTGACTAAGCTGGACGCGCAGCTGAAAGAACAGATGAACCGCATCATTGAGCGCCGCAGCGATGGCCTGACCTTCCACTATAAAGCCATCGACCAGGTGCGCGCCGACGGCCAGCAGCTGGTGAATCAGGCGATGGGCGGCATTCTGCAGGACAGCATTAACGAGATGGGGGCGAAAGCGGTGCTCAAAGGCGGCGGCAACCCGCTGCAGGGCATTCTCGGCAGCCTCGGCGGTCTGCAAACCGCGATTCAGGACGAGTGGAAAAACCAGGAGGCCGATTTCCAGCAGTTTGGTAAAGACGTCTGCAGCCGAGTGGTCTCCCTTGAGGACAGCCGCAAAGCGCTGGTGGGCTCGTTAAAGTAAGCGACATCCCGCTACCTGCGTCCGCAGGTAGCAAAATCAGATTTCATTTATCCTGCCTGCGGTGGCGAACGCCTTATGATGCCTGCTGTATTCATAAAAGGAATTTGCTGATGAAAGAGGCATGGAAAACGCTCACCGTCCTGATGATCGCTTCCCCTTGTTACGTGCTGGCGGATGCCAACACGCCAACAGACGACGTGGTGAAAAAGCAGTTTGCTGAACAGACTGGCGGGATTATGCGCTTGCAAAGTGTGACGCTAAAGCAGCTCGACGCCCGGGGAAATCAGGCGACCTATATGCTGGAAGGCGATATGGCCGCCGCGGAAGATCTCTATATTTGCGTCGGCGTCGCGGGAGATTACTTTTTTTATGAGCGAGTCTGGACCAGGGGGCGGCCGGTAAAATTCTCCGCCATGATGACCTCGGTAGGGACCAAAGACTCCGGCTGGCAGACCGAATTCTTTTCGCTGCAAATGGCGGCGAAGAGGGGCGGGAGAACCTTGAAGGAAATCGGAGGGGATGAAAGTAAAAACCTGATCGTTAATGACCACAAATTTATGGCGCAATTTGCCAAAATTAACGCCAGCTTTGCCGCCAGCAAAGCCACGATGAAGACGTTGCAAGGGCAACAGGATGCGCTGAAAACCGAGATCGCCGCGTTAGAGGAGCAGATTAACCGTTCATGGGGTACGGATGCGAACGGCAAGACGCTCGATCGCAGCGACGTGCAGCAGGCGATGCTGGAAAAAATGTATGAAGTAGATCGGCAAAACGATCCGCTGAAATTCGAGAATCATTACTACAAAACTATCTATGAACCCGCCCTGACCGCCTGTCAGAAAAAAGCGGTTTGCGATGCCGGGCCGCTGCGCGCCGAGCGCGATGCTGTGCTGAATGAGCAGAAGCGTAACTATTATCGCCAGCATAAAGAGATGAGTGAAAATATCAAAGCGGAGATGGCCGCGCGCGATAAAAAGATAGCGCCGCTGCAGAAGCAAAAAGGCGAACTGAGCGCTCAGCTGATGGCGCTGGAGATACGCTATCGGGATTTGGCTCGCGACGAAAAATACTGGCAGGAGGGGCTGGAGAAGATGCGCCGCGACGGGGTCCTTAAGTAGCCGAATCAGGTTCGGAATGGCCCGGCTGCGCCTGGCGGGTATAGGCTTGTCGGATGACACAATGTTCTGATATTGAAGATTTTTGCCTGACGGGCAGGGCGCTAAGCGCCGCCCGGGCAGAAGCGTTAGCACGGGGGCTAACGCTTGTTTTTCCTCAGGGAGGATAGCCCCTTCTCCTGGGCAAAACCCTACATCAGCCCCAGCAGCTGTGGAATAAACAGCGAGATCGGCGGGATATAAACAATCATCATCAGCGCGATCAGCAGGGCGGCGTAGAACGGCAGCAACGGTTTGATGAGCTGCTGAATTTTCACTCCTGAAATGGAGCAGCCGACAAACAGCGCGCTGCCTACCGGTGGGGTCAGCAGGCCGATGCACAGGTTAGCGACCATCATGATGCCGAAATGAACCGGGTTCATGCCCAAATCCTCAGCAATGGGCAGAAATATCGGCGTGAAAATCAGCACCGCAGGGGTCATATCCATAAAAATGCCGACGATTAGCAGCACGATATTTATCAACAGCAGGATCACCACCGGGTTTTCCGACACCCCCATTAGCGCATCGCTTATCATGTAGGGAATGTCGGCGTTGGTCATCGCCCACGACATGCCCACCGAAAAGCCAATCAGCAGCAGCACAATAGAGGTCATGACTACCGATTCCAGAATCAGCTTCGGCAGATCGCGCCACTTCACTTCCCGATAGATCAGTACCGACAGGATAAAGGTGTAGACCACGGCGATGGCAGAGGCTTCCGTCGCGGTAAAAATGCCGCCAAGGATCCCGCCCATCACAATGATGACCAGCAGCAGGCTGGGCAGAGCATCGAAAAAGGCCTTTGCCGCCTGGGCGCAGGTCGGCCGTTCGGAAACCGGATAGCCGCGGCGTTTAGCGATGCAGCCGCAGACCAGCATAATAGCCAGGCCCATCAGGATGCCCGGCAAATAGCCGGCCATAAACAGCGAGGCCACCGAGACGCCGCCTGCGGTCAGGGAAAAGACGATCAGGACGTTTGACGGCGGAATAAGCAGACCCGTGATGCAGGATGAGACGTTTACCGCTGTGGAAAAGGTCGGATCGTAGCCTTTCTGCGTCTGAATGGGGTTGAGCGTGCCACCTACCGCCGCGGCGGCGGCGACGGCTGAACCGGAAATCGAGCCGAACATCATATTGGCCAGCACGTTGACGTGGCCCAGAGAGCCCGGCACGCGTCCGACCATCACCTGCGCCAGATTGATTAAACGTATGGCAATCCCGCCGCTGTTCATCAGGGTTCCGGCAAAGATAAAAAAGGGGATGGCCAGCAGCGCGAAGTTATCAAGCCCGTTCGCCAGGCGTTGAGACACGGTAATCACCGCGATATCCCAGGGAAACATCAGCAGCATCGAACCAACGGTAGCGATACCGATGGCGAAGGAGATGGGAACGCCAATAAAAACCAGAATAAAGAAAGCGCCAAACAGCGTCAGTGCAATATAGCTATCCATGAGTTGCTCCTTATTCTGCATGTTTGATGTTTTTCAGGCCGTTACTGATAAAACACAATGCGTAAAACATCATCATGATGCCGGTGAGCGGCAGGATCAGATACACGTAGCCCATGGGGATCTGCATCGCGGCTGAGACCTGGGCGGTCGACAGCGTTTTTGCAATCAGTTTTACGCCGCCGGTCACAATCACTGCGCCGGCAAACAGCAGGATCAGCAGGTTAATGATGACGCTGAAAAGCGCCTGCCTGCGGGGAGAGAGCGTCATGGTGAGTAAATCAATCGCCAGGTGACGCTGGGCGCCGACGGTATAGGCCGCGCCCAGTAGCCCGACCCAGATCATTAAGAAGCGCGCCAGCTCGTCGGTCAGGGTGCTTGGCTGGTTGAGCACGTAGCGGCTGAATACCTGCCAGACGACGCAGACAACCAGCGCAATCATTACAGCGACAGAGAAGGCGGCGATGGTGCGGTCCACCGCCAGCTTAATGCGGTTAAGTATCATCGTTGATTTCCTGGTGCAAACGGGCCAGCGGCCGGCCCGTTAAAGGTTATTCCGCGGCAGCTTCAAATTTGGCCAGCAGGGCGGCCTGGCTGGGATCTTTTTTAAAGTCATCGTATAGCGGCTGCACGGCGGCGCGGAACGGCGCTTTATCTACTTTGACTATTTCTCCGCCCAGGGCTTTGGCCTGCGCGCGGGTATCGGCATCGATCTTCCGCCACAGCTGTTGCTGATAAATCTCTGAGGCTTTCGCCGCTTTGATCAGAATGTGCTGCTGATCCGGCGTCAGCTTGTCCCAGGTTTTGCTGGAGATAACGAGGAAGTCAGGGATGGAGGCGTGCTCATCTTCAGAGAATACTTTCGCGATTTCGATATGGCGCGTCTGCACCCAGGAGGGAACGTTATTTTCCGCGCCGTCTACCACCCCCTGCTGCATGGCGGTATAAACTTCACCAAAGGAGATGGGGGTCGGGGAACCGCCCATTAATTCGACCATTTTTAACGTTGTCGGGCTGGCCTGGACGCGGATCTTCAGTCCTTTTAAATCTTCTGGTTTAGTAATGGGCTTTTTGGCATAAAAGCTTCGCGTCCCGGCGACAAAAGCGGAAAGGGCAAAGAATCCTTTCTCTTTCGTCGAGTTCATTATTTCCTTGCCCACCTCGCCGAAGACGACTTTATTGAAGTGATTCTGGTCGTTAAACAGGAAGGGTAAATTATAAATGGCGTAAATATTATCGAAAGACTCCAGATCGCTGGCGGAACCTTTGGTCATATCCAGCGCGCCATTTTGTAATAACTCCATGGTCTCGCGCGCGCTGCCCATCTGACTACTGGGGTAAATACGAATCTTCATCTTACCGTCAGAAAGCTGGTTTACCTCTCTGGACATCTCCTCCAGCGCCTGATGCACCACATGGCTACGCTCAAGGTTATGTGCCAGTTTTAACGTGACTTTTTCAGCCGCGACGGCTCCTGCGGAGAGTAGGGCCAGTAAAGCTATACCTACCAGAGAACGAGAAAAAGGGTATTTTTTCATGAGTTGGCTCCATGCACTTGGGATAATTGGTCAATATCTTTAGCATCATGCTTTATTTCTGTATGACATATTATCTTTGTTGTCGTACATCTTTAAGCTACCTGACTCACACTTTCTGGCAATGAGGTAAGGAAATAACCGATCTTATTGCTGGATTGATACTTGGCTTGTATTAATTAATGCAAATTAATTTGAGGGTGGAATATTTAATAAGAATGAATCGGATATAATAAGGTATATATGGCGGAGGAATCGAGTTATTCCCATTCCCGCACTCTGCCTGGCGGGAATGGGATAACGATATTTATTCGCTAAGGAATAGTTCGAGAAGAGAATTTAAAAACAGCTTTCCATGCTCGGTGATCTGCCAGTTCTGCTCGTCTTCCTGCAGATAGCCCTGAGCTATCGCCGCGTCCAGCTGCGGACGGATCGCCGCTTCATCAAGACCGGTATAACGGCGGAATTCCGCGCGCGGCGCGGCCTCCAGCAGGCGAAAACGGTTCATAAAGAACTCAAACGGTTTATCCGCCTCTTCCACATCATGCTGACGTTCGAGGTAGCGGCCTTCCATATAGCCGCGCGGGTGGCGGGTTTTGGCAGTACGCAGAATGCGCCCGTCCGGGAAGGTTATCTTGCCGTGCGCGCCGCAGCCGATGCCAAGGTAGTCGCCAAAGCGCCAGTAATTGAGATTATGCTGACACTGATAGCCCGGTTTGGCGTAAGCGGAAGTCTCGTACTGCTGGTAGCCGGCGGCGTTCAGCAGCTGATGCCCCTGCTCGAAAATATCCCATAGCGCGTCGTCATCCGGCAGCACCGGCGGCCGGGAGCCGAACAAGGTGTTCGGCTCAATGGTCAGCTGGTACCACGAGAGATGCGGCGGGTTGAGAGCAATGGCCTGACGCAGATCGTCCAGCGCCTCCTCCAGAGACTGGTCCGGCAAACCGTGCATCAGGTCGAGATTGAAACTGCGCAGGCCCAGGCCGCTGGCGAGGCGTGCCGCGCGTTTTGCCTCTTCCGGGCCGTGGATCCGCCCCAGCCGCTGCAGCTTCGGTTCGCTAAAGCTTTGTACGCCGATGGAGATGCGATTCACCCCGGCGCGCTGGTAATCAACGAAGCGATCGGCCTCCACGGTGCCCGGGTTGGCTTCCATGGTGATTTCCGCCCCGGCGGCCAGCGGCAGGCAGGCGCGGACGCCATCGAGCAGGGTTTGCATGGCCGGGCCGGACAGCAGGCTCGGCGTACCGCCGCCGATAAAAATGGTGCCTATTTCCCGTCCCTGGGCATACTGCGCATCGGCCCGCAGATCGTTCAGCAGATGCTGGACGTAGTCATCGTGCGGCACTTCGCCTTTCAGCGCATGCGAATTAAAGTCGCAGTACGGGCATTTCTGCACGCACCAGGGAATATGGATATAGAGACTCAGCGGCGGCAAATTAGCCATTACGTAATGCTTCCAGTAACAATTTCAGCGCTTGCCCGCGATGGGAAATAGCGCTCTTTTCTTCACGGCTCAGTTCGGCCGCGGTTTTTCCTTCTGACGGGACGAAGAAGATCGGGTCGTAGCCGAAACCGCCCTGACCCGCGGCTTTCCGGGCGATCACCCCAGGCCAGCTGCCGTGGCACACCAGCGGCGTGGGATCCTCGGCATGGCGCAGATAGACCAGTACGCAGTGGAATTGCGCCTGGCGCTGGTCGTCCGGCACGTCCTGCAGGGCGTCGAGCAGTTTCTCAAGGTTCTGCTGGTCGCTGGCGTCGACGCCGGCATAGCGGGCGGAGTAGATGCCCGGCGCGCCGCCCAGGGCATCGACGGCCAGACCGGAATCGTCGGCGATAGCCGGCAGGCCGGTGATCTGTGCCGCATGACGCGCCTTCAGAATCGCGTTTTCAATGAAGGTCAGACCGGTCTCTTCCGCAGACTCGACGCCCAGCTCGGTCTGAGCGACGATATCGAGACCAAAATCTTCCAGCAGCGAGGCCAGTTCGCGCACTTTACCGGCGTTGCCGGTAGCGAGGACGACTTTTTGCATGATGAATCCTGTTTATTCAGTTAGCGCCGCGACCGCAGTCGGGATCTGTTGTGGGGCGATGATTTTAACTTGCTTATGGCGGCCCAGCTCGCCTTTTTCAATCAGTACCTGGCTTTTGGCGACGCGGAACTGTTTGGCGAGAAATTTCACCAGATGGGCATTGGCCTGGCCATCAACGGGCGGGGCGGTAATGGCGACTTTGAGCTCGTCGCCATGCACGCCCACGATGCTGTCGCGGCTGGCCTTCGGCTGAATATACAGCCTCAGCACCAGCCCGTCAGCGCAGCTTTCAACGGCACTCATAGCGCCATCCACAGCCCCGGCAGCAGTACGTTACCGGTGGCCTGCAGCACCTCGGCGATACCCATATTGATCACGTACAGCAGCAGCACCAGCACCATCGGTGAGAAATCGATACCGCCCATCGACGGCAGCAGGTTGCGGATAGGGCGCAGCAGCGGGTCCGCCAGCTGCATCAGCACATACTCCACCGGGCTGCGTCCCTGGCTGACCCAGCTCATGATCGCCATCAGCAGGAGCACCCAGAAGATCAGCGAGCCGATGGTTTTCAGCAGAATAAGCAGAGCGGAGATCCAGATGATCGGCTGGAAGGTGATCACCATAAACAGTACGATCGCTTTGATGACGCAGAGGATGAATGCCACCAGCAGCGAGGCGCTGTCAATCGGCCCCATTGCCGGGATAATCCGGCGCAGCGGCCCGACAATCGGCTGCGTGGCCTTTACCACAAACTGCGAAAACGGGTTGTAAAAGTCGCAGCGCGCCCACTGCATCCAGACGCGTAACAACACGACCATCGTGTAAAGCTCAATGACCGTTGAAAGCAGGAAAGTCAACGTCTTCATGGCGTTCCTCAGATTCCTTATTATTTGCTGTAGTCGCGCGCACCAAAAATGGCCGTGCCGATGCGCACCATTGTGCTTCCCGCCGCGATAGCGGCTTCCATATCGTCCGACATTCCCAGAGACAACGTATCGACCGTGGGGTACCGCGTTTTTAACCGCGCAAATGCTACCGCCATTTGCTGGGCGACGGCAAACTGCCTTACATATTCTGACTCAGGCGCGGGGATCGCCATCAGGCCGCGCAGCTCCAGATGAGGTAACTCAGCGATCTCCGCCGCCAAGGCATCGAGCGCTTCCAGCGGGATGCCGGATTTACTCTGCTCATCGCTAATGTTGATTTGAATCAGTACCTTCAGCGGCGGTAAATGCGCCGGGCGCTGCTCGTTCAGGCGGGTGGCGATTTTCAACCGATCGACGGTGTGGCACCAGTCAAAATGTTCGGCCACCAGCCGGCTTTTGTTGGACTGCAGGGGGCCAATAAAGTGCCACTGCAGACCGCTGACGCCTGCCTGCTGGAAATGGTTAATCTTCTCCACGCCCTCCTGGACGTAGTTTTCACCAAATGCCCGCTGGCCTGCCGCGATGGCTTCTTCGATCGCGCTCGCAGGTTTCGTTTTACTCACTGCAAGCAATGTCACTTCTTCTGGCGCACGCCCGCAACGGGCGGCGGCACCGGAGATTTTGTCCCGGACCTGTGCCAGGTTATGCGCAATATCGTTCATATTCCGAGGATGAGTTATGAAGCTGGAAGAAATCGTAGCCCTTAGTGTAAAGCATAATGTCTCCGATCTACACCTGTGCAATTCCGCCGCACCGCGCTGGCGGCGGCAGGGCAAGCTGGAGGCCGCTCCCTTTCGCGCGCCGGATATCGCGGATTTACTCAACGACTGGCTCGATGCCGCACAGTTCCAGCACTGGCAGGAGCACGGCCAGATTGACTTTGCGCTGACTCTGGCCTGCGGTTCGCGGCTACGCGCCAGCGCTTTCGCCCATACGCGCGGAATATCGCTGGTGCTGCGTCTGCTGCCCGTCCAGTGCCCGCGTCTGGAGACGCTGGGCGCGCCGCCTGCGCTAAGCGAGCTGCTGGCGGAAGAGAGTGGCTTGCTGCTGGTCACCGGGGCGACGGGCAGCGGCAAGTCGACTACCCTGGCGGCGATGGTCGGGCATCTCAACCAGCATCTTGATGGCCATATTCTGACGCTGGAGGATCCGGTGGAGTTTATTCATCACAGCGAGCGCTGCCTGATCCAGCAGCGGGAGATTGGCCGTCACTGTCCTTCGTTCTCCGCGGCGCTTCGGGTGGCGCTGCGCCAGGATCCGGATGTGATCCTGCTTGGGGAGTTACGCGACAGCGAAACCATCCGCCTGGCGTTGACGGCTGCGGAAACCGGGCATCTGGTGATGGCGACATTACACACCCGCGGCGCGGCGCCGGCGGTGGAGAGATTGATCGATGTCTTTCCGGCAGAGGAGAAAGATCAGGTTCGGAGTCAGCTGGCCGGAAGCCTGTGCGCGGTGCTGGCGCAAAAATTATTACCCGCACGTCAGGGCGGCAGAGTTGCGCTATACGAGCTTCTGGTCAATACGCCGGCGGTGGCGAATTTGATCCGCGAAGGAAAAGTGCACCAGCTGCCCGGTGTAATGCAGACCGGGATGCAGGCCGGAATGCTGACATTTACCCAGAGTTTTCAGCAACGTGTGGCCACAGGCCAGCTGTAAGGGGGGCGTGAAGCGGGTTGGGTGGTTAAAATGATGTGTTAACTGAATGTTTAAATACTGTTTCTGGATATTATTTGATAATACAAATAATCTTTCTGAATAAATTCAAATAAGACATTCAGCTGAGATATTTCGACAGTGAATACGCATTTCCAGGAAAAAAGTTTGATTACCTTTTGACAGCTTTGCGGTATTCGATTTATGCTGTTTACGGGAATAGGATGATTCTCATGGAATAACGTTTCAATTTGTAAATTGCTAAGGCTATTTATAAATTCATGACTGATTGTATATTTTTTTATTCATTTAACCACCATGATGGTGGATAGCAGCTAAGGAGAGTTTTAAGTGATTAATTTAAATGGAAATTCATCATCTTCTCGTCAGGTTACATTTATTACCCACCCGTCAATTCAGAGTAAAGCCTTTGCCAGCTATCTCAGCGAAACCCTGATGGCACCGGTAGTTTTACAAAATATTAATAAACCGCTGGCGCAGCGACTGGCGAAAGACTCTGTAATATTATTTGATATCGCCGTTTCAAATAAGAAATTAAACGGGGTGTGGCGAGATATTATTCGGCTTCAGTCAGATAATCCCCGCTTGCTGATTATCAACAGCGCGCAAAAGTATGAGTTATACGAAATGGCGCAGTGGCCGGCTTTATATGGCGTGTTCCGCCATGACGATGATGAATCGCGCTTAATTGAGGGCGTCAAGGCCGTGCTGAACGGCGAACAGACGGCTGAATTGAGCGTGATGCACCCGGCGATGTACGCTGCGGACCATACATCGGCGCCGGTTGAAAACTCGCCGCTGACCGAACGAGAATGCGAGATCCTCAACGAACTGCGCTGCGGCGCGACCAACCTGGATATTGCCCGCGCGCTGTTTATCAGCGAGAACACGGTGCGGACGCACCTGTATAACGTGTTCCGTAAGCTGAGCGTTAAGAATCGCACCCAGGCGGTGAGCTGGGCTAACGAACATCTGCGCCACTAGGCGGGAGGATGTGCGCCGTTAGCGGTTCGCCGGCGGCGCAGAAGACAGAGCTTAAAAGCTCTGCTCGAAGTAGCTTTCCAGAATGACCACCGCAGAGGCCGAATCGACGCTGCCTTTATTTAGCGCCCGATAGCCGCCGTGTTCGAACAGGCCCGCCCGGGCCTCAACCGTACTCAGACGTTCATCGTGGAGAAGGATCGCGACGCCAAAGCGGCCATGAATTTTATTGGCGAAATTACGTGCGCGCGCCGTCAGCGGTTGCTCGGTGCCGTCCATATTCAGCGGCAGGCCGACGATCACCGCCTCAGGCTGCCACTCCTTAAGCAGTTTTTCGATGATATTCCAGTCCGGTTTACCGTCCTGCGCCTTCAGCGCCGGCAGTGGCCGGGCGGTGGCGGTGATGCGTTGCCCCACCGCCACACCGATGCTTTTCGTCCCGAAATCAAAGCCGAGAAAGGTTCCGCTCATCATGCATGCCCCGCGACGCCTGGCATCGTCACGATGTCGATGCCAATCAGTTTAGCCGCCTCGCGCCAGCGATCGGCGATGGGCGTACGGAAAAGAATATTCTGGTCCGCCGGGGCGGTGAGCCAGGCATTATCTAAAATCTCCTGCTCCAGCTGCCCTTTCTCCCACGAGGAGTAGCCCAGCGCAACCAGCACGTTGCCCGGCTGCCGGTCGGTGCCTAAGGTTTCGAGGACATCCCGCGAGGTGGTGATCACCGTGTTATCCGAGATACGGATGCTTGAGGAAAAGTCAGAGGGCGGGGTATGTAAAATAAAGCCGCGGTCTTCCGCCAGCGGGCCGCCCAGCATCACCGGTTTATCCAGGCGGATCTCCGGATTACGCGGCTCCGGGACAATTTTGAGCTTCTCAAGGATCCCTTCCACCTGCAGATTTTCCAGCGGCTTATTGATAATAATGCCCATGGCACCCTCGTCGTTATACTCGCAGATATAGACCACGGAGCGGCGGAAAATGGGGTCCTGAAGCGCAGGCATGGCAATCAGAAAGTGATGCTGTAAATTCATTGTCAGAGGTTCTGTTCCTGGTTCAAAAAGCAACACCCAGTATGCGGGCAAAGTAGAATGGTGTCGATGCACTTTATCTGGCAGGCGCCTGAGCGGCGCCTGGCTGGAAGGGTTTCACCAGCGCGGCGATCCGCGCTCGCTGTGCCCTGAGCGGACGTTCGTCCGCCGTAGTGCTTATCGGGCGAGACGTCTTTCAATAGCGTCCATCAGCATGCCGGTGATCGAAATATCCGGGAAGGCGGCTTCGATCTCACGTACGCAGGTGGGGCTGGTGACGTTAATCTCCGTCAGACGGTCGCCGATGATATCCAGGCCGACGAAGATAAGACCTTTGGCCTTCAGCGTCGGGCCGACGCGGCGGGCGATGTCCCAGTCGCTTTCGGTTAGCGGGCGAGCTTCGCCGCGTCCGCCGGCGGCCAGATTGCCGCGGGTCTCGCCGCCCTGCGGAATGCGCGCCAGGCAGTAAGGCACCGGCTCGCCATCCACCACCAGCACGCGCTTGTCGCCATCTTTAATGGCTGGCAGATAGTTCTGCGCCATGCAGTAGCGGCTGCCCAGCTCGGTCAGCGTCTCGGCGATCACCCCAAGGTTCGGATCGCCGGCTTTGACGCGAAAAATAGAGGCGCCGCCCATGCCGTCGAGCGGCTTCATGATGATATCGCCGTGCTTTTCCCAGAAGGCTTTCAGCTGGGCTTTATTGCGGGTGACCAGCGTTTCCGGGGTCAGCTCGGAGAACCAGGCGGTGAACAGCTTCTCGTTACAGTCGCGCAGGCTCTGCGGCTTGTTGACGATAAGCGTGCCTTTCTCTTCCGCTCGCTCCAGAATATAGGTCGCATAAATAAATTCGGTATCAAACGGCGGATCCTTACGCATCAGAATGACGTCAAGATCCGCCAGCGGCAGGTCCTGTTCGCCGGTGAAGTCATACCATTTGTCGTAGTTCTGTTCGACGCTCAGCGTGCGCGTCCGGGCGCGGGCTTCGCCGTTGATCAAATAGAGGTCGTTCATCTCCATATAATGGAGTTCATAGCCGCGACGCTGCGCCTCCAGCAACATAGCGAAGCTGGTGTCTTTCTTGATGTTGATGGTTGCGATGGGATCCATCACGATGCCGAGCTTGATCATGGTTCTTCTCCGTTAACGCCTCAACCTAAGTCGCCAAAACGCACCTGCAGGGCGGTGATGGCGGTGAGCGCAGTAGTCTCTGTACGCAGAACGCGCGGTCCCAACAGGATATCAGTAAACTGGTATTTCGCGGTCATCGCTATCTCTTCAGCCGAGAGCCCGCCTTCCGGGCCAATCAGCAGACGGACGCGTTCAACCGGCAGCGGCAGCGTGTTAATGCTGGCGCTGGCGCGCGGGTGCAGGTTGAGCTTCAGCCCGCTGTCCTGCTCGGCGCACCACTCCTCCAGCTGCATCGCCGGACGAATTTCCGGTACCACGTTACGACCGCTCTGTTCGCAGGCGGCAATAGCGATTTTCTGCCACTGCTGGATCTTTTTCTGCAAACGTTCAGCGTCCAGTTTAACGCCGCAGCGCTCGGAAAACAGTGGCGTTATGAGGCTTACCCCGAGTTCAATCGATTTCTGGATGGTGAATTCCATTTTTTCGCCGCGGGACATCACCTGGCCTAAATGGATATGCAGCGGCGATTCCCGATCGTCGGGTTCGCCACTGAGGACTTCAACCGCGACGTTTTTCTTACCGGCCTCGGTGATGACGGCGTCAAACACCTGGTTACTGCCGTCGAAGAGCTGAAGGTGCTGACCAGCGGTCATGCGCAGGACGCGGCCGACGTGGTTGGCCGCGTCATCGCTCAACGCGATCAGGCTGCCGACAATGAGGCGTTCTGGATGATGGATGCGAGGAATGCGCATGCTTGATATTCCGTTCTTTGCGCAGATGCCAGCTTCCCGCCATTGGGCGGGAAGCACAGGGCTGCAAATTAACAATTGCCGCTAGTGTAGGTTAGCTCTTTTGCGCCTGGCAAGCCTGCAGGACATACGGATTATGGTTGCCCTGTACTTTCGCGATGCGTTCATCGCGTTCACACTCCCAGGCGGTGACCGGGTACTGTTTATTCCAGGCGGTAAACAGCTGAGTTTGCTGGCGGGAAAGATTCAGCTGGTAGCGGTCGCGCATATAGAAGTAGGTGCGGGCGATGGCGCCGCGTGCGCGGGCAGGGGGCTCGGCGATTTTATCTTTAAAATCGACCTTCATGGTGCACTGGCCGTACTGGCCTTCACCGCCGTTCCACTGGCTGTACATAAAGTTGCCGCGATCGCCATTCACTTCTCCCACCGCCGGCTGCAGATTGTGCATGTCGCTTTCCATCTTGCGGTACTCCGGATCTTTGGCGCAGTTTTTACGTCCGCCCTCCTGCCAGCACTGGCGCTGATGGCCGAACTGCCACGCCGGCACCACGTGTTCCCACTCAACCCGGCTGGCGCGGTTCTCATTTTTACGCACTTTATAGCCGCAAGATTCCAGATCGATAACGCCTTTTTTACCCTGCCAGTCAATTTTACAGCCGCAGTAAAAGTCGCCGGGAACGTCGGCGTTTACTTTGACGCCAGCGGCCTTGGCCTGGGAAAAGCTGGTAATTTCGGCGGCCGCAAGCGGGCCACTCACTGCCGTGCACAATACTGCAACGGCTAAAACATGCATACGGGACATCGTTCACTCCGTGTCAAAACGAGCCCGCAACGTAGCGAATGAGGGTGCCGGATGCAATCAGTCAGATCAGAAAGTTTCTAATTAATTCCAATGCTTATTTTTCAGCCACCAGCAGATCGCCGCAGTGCACGCAGCGGTAAGTGGCTTTGCCGCGCACCACCCGGTTATGGCGACGAACGGTGAGCTGATGCTGCTGGCAGCGGCAGCGGTAGGGGAAGGTATTCTGGCGGACCGAATCAAGTTCAAAACGGTGGGTGCGACGCGCGGGAACGCCCAGGACGCTCTCCATCATCCATTTCCACTCTTTGCCGTGCGGGGCTACCCGGCCAAAGTGTTGCCACACCAGCAGGTGCGCCAGCTCATGGGGCACCACTTCATCGATAAACTCCTGCTGATTCTCCAGCAGCAGCACCGGGTTTAAACGAATTTCGTTTTTCTCCAGCCAGGCGGTGCCGGCGGAGGTACCGCGCTGCTGGTAGACCAGCGTCGGCTCCGCGTAGCGGCGTTCCAGCTTGAGGTTCGCTTTGGCGAGATGCTCCCGCAGGCTGCGCATCACGGCCTGCTGAATAGCGATGGGAATACGGGGTGTTTTCATAGCGCCAGAGGATAGTGCGGCGGAGGGGGGAGAGCAAGAGGAAGCTTCCTCCCGTGAGGGGAGGAAGCTCAGGCGGGTTAATCGCGGGCGCCGATCTCGCGCAGCGGACGACCCTGCATCAGGTTGCGTTCGATATGTTCCAGCGAGACGTTTTTGGTTTCCGGGATCAGCCACAGCGTCAGCAGGATAAACAGCACGTTCAGACCGCCGTACACCCAGAAGGTGTTGGCGCTGCCCAGCGAATTGAGCATGGTCAGGAAGGTAGCCCCGACAATCATGTTGGCAATCCAGTTGGTCGCTGTGGAGCAGGTGATACCGAAGTCGCGGCCTTTCAGCGGCTGGATTTCGGAACACAGTACCCAAATCAGCGGGCCGGCGCTCATGGCGAAACCGACGATAAACATCAGCAGCATCAGGACGGCGATGTACTGGGCGGTTGAGGAGTGAATGCCGATGTGCATCATGCTGCCCAGCACGCCCATCCCCGCGGCCATGACGATAAAGCCAAGGATCAGCGTCGGTTTACGGCCCCAGCGGTCGACCAGACCGATGGCGATAAAGGTAGCCAGCACGTTAGTCAGGCCGACGATCACCGTCCCCCACATCTGCTCGGTGGTGTTGGCATAGCCCGCCAGCTCAAAGATCTTCGGCGCGTAGTACATGATAACGTTCATCCCGGTGAACTGCTGCATCACCTGCAGCAGAATGCCGAGGAACACCGCGCGGCGGAAGTTGCTGTTGTCTTTAAACAGCGACCAGCCGGACTGTTTTACCTTCAGGCTTTCGCGGATCTCGTCGAGTTCGCGTTTCGCTTCGGCGCTGGTATCGCGCAGGCGCAGCAGCACGCGCTCGGCATCGACAAAGCGACGTTTAGCGGCGAACCAGCGCGGGCTGTCCGGCAGGAAGATAACGCCGATCAGCAGCAATACCGCCGGAATAATGATTACGCCGAGCATCCAGCGCCATGCGCCGCTGTAGCTGAAAGCGGTGTCGGAGAGGTAGGCGCCAAGAATACCGATGGTGATCATCAGCTGGTACATGGAAATCATACTGCCGCGAATTTTCTCCGGAGCGATTTCCGACAGATACAGCGGCGCGGTGTAGGAGGCGACGCCCACCGCCAGGCCCAGCAGCACGCGGGAAACCAGCAGGATCTCGACGTTTGGCGCGGCGGCGGAGAACAGAGAGCCGGCGACGAAGAGGATGGCGCCGATCATCAGGCTCTTTTTACGGCCCAGTTTGAAGGAGAGCCAGCCGCTGCCGACCGCACCGACGGCGGCGCCGAACATCATGGAGCTGACCACCCACTCCTGAGTGTGAGCGGAAATCTGGAACTCATTGGCAATAAAGGGTAAGGCACCCGCAATAACACCGATATCAAGGCCGAACAGCAGGCCAGCCAGCGCGGCGAGGAAACAGACGAAGAACGTCATGGTCTTGTTTGAACGCCCTTGTTTTTTGTTGTCAGGCATAACGCCCTCCAGTTGAGTTATTGATTCTGTCGATGGTTAGCGTAGGACACTCGTCGGTAAAAAAACGTGATTATAGTCACGGCTGTGTAATCGTTTCCACAAAGGTAAAGAAACGTAATTCATTAAATGCTTTTTAAATCAGCAATATAAATAAGGATAGACGACAATTTTAAAAACGGTAATCAGAGTTAACCGAAACAATATGTAACATTGTGAAAAATGCACGCATGAGAAGGCGCTTGCAGGCAGCAATCGACCATTGTCATGATGTAATCGCTTTCATTGCATCGCCGCGGTTCGCTGAAGCAGGGCATGGGAGGGTGGGTAACGGACATAAAAAGGCCAGCGCGAGGCTGGCCTTGAAGAGTGGAAGCGGGGGAGATTATTTCAGACCAGCCGCTTCGCGCAGCAAGGCCGCTTTGTCGGTTTTTTCCCATGGGAAATGTTCGCGACCAAAGTGACCGTAGGCAGCGGTTTCTTTGTAGATCGGGTGCAGCAGATCCAGCATCTGAATCAGGCCGTACGGACGCAGGTCGAAGAACTCGCGCACCAGCAGGGTCAGCTGTTCAGAAGGCACTTTTTCTGTACCAAAGGTTTCCACCATGATGGAAGTCGGCTCTGCAACGCCGATGGCGTAGGAAACCTGAATTTCGCAACGGTCAGCCAGGCCTGCGGCAACGATGTTTTTCGCCACATAGCGCGCCGCATAGGCTGCGGAACGGTCAACTTTAGATGGATCCTTACCGGAGAAGGCGCCGCCGCCGTGACGAGCCATGCCGCCGTAGGTATCGACGATGATCTTACGACCGGTCAGACCGCAGTCGCCCATCGGGCCGCCGATAACGAAACGGCCGGTTGGGTTGATGAAGAATTTAGTGGACGCGCTCAGCCATTCGGTTGGCAGAATCGGTTTGATGATCTCTTCCATCACCGCTTCCTGCAGCGATTTCTGGTCGATATCTTCCGCGTGCTGCGTGGACAGCACCACCGCGTCGATGCCGACGATTTTGCCGTCGTCATACTGGAAGGTCACCTGGCTTTTCGCATCCGGACGCAGCCACGGCAGGGTGCCGTTTTTACGTACTTCAGCCTGGCGCTGCACCAGACGGTGAGCGTAGGTCACCGGCGCCGGCATCAGCACGTCGGTTTCGTTGGTGGCGTAGCCAAACATCAGCCCCTGGTCGCCTGCGCCCTGTTCCAGCGGATCGGCACGGTCAACGCCCTGGTTGATGTCCGGAGACTGTTTACCAATGGCGCTCAGTACGGCACACGAGTTGGCGTCAAAGCCCATATCGGAATGCACGTAGCCAATTTCGCGGACGGTGTTGCGGGTGATCTCTTCAATGTCAACCCATGCGCTGGTGGTGATTTCGCCGCCTACCAGCACCATGCCAGTTTTGACATAGGTTTCACATGCGACACGCGCTTTCGGATCCTGCTCGAGGATCGCATCCAGCACGGCATCGGAGATTTGGTCAGCAATTTTGTCAGGATGCCCTTCTGATACGGACTCAGACGTAAAAAGGTGTTTTGCCATATTTTATTTCACCTGTGGACGATTCGGATAGCTCATACTGTTGTGTAATGTGGCTTTGGTGGATAATCAGCGCAAAGCCGCGCAGGTAGCGACACGAGCAGTCTGAGTGTTAATCAGTATAGACGGATTAACTTCTGGACGGCTATTTTAGGTCAAATCTTAAGCCCATTTCCAGCCTTTTTTGATGGCGGTCGCATTTATCGGAAAACTCGCCTGGCAAATTTTCCTGACAACCGCGCAAACCTGCACATTTTTATTTTGCTTTTTACCCCGCTTCTCGGTATAAAACGCCGCGCGCGGCTCATTAAAAAAGCGCACGGGGATCTCCCCGTGGTGCCACTTCCAGCCGGGTTAAGCAGTCTGTATTTACAGAATCTCGCAACGGCATAGCGCCTGTTGCCCGGTATGTATAGCTTTGGCTTGTCGCCGACCCTGACCCAGGGCGGTGTGGAGGTGATACCAGATAATGAACCAACGTTTTTCGCTTGATTCGTCGCGTCGTTCTGTCGCGCGTCAGCACTCCGCAACCTGCATCTCTCTCATGCAAACCAGCCGATGTTCACCCCATCTCGGCGCTTCTCAGGATTCCAGGGCCGGTCGGTCGTCAGAAAACTGAACAAGGGCGCTCTTGCCTGGCAAGAGTTTTCTCGTGGTTTCTCCGGACTGTCATACTCTGTTCGGCTACGTGTTTTACGATGATATGAATAAGAAACCGGTCGCGCAGTCGCAAAACCAGCAGATAGTGCTGGGCTTTAGGACTGTTCATGGGTTGTTATCGCATCTTTGGACTGCGATAGTAGTTAACTGTCTTACACTTATTATTAAAAATTGAGGTTCGCTATGTCTGACGACATGTCTATGGTTTCGCCTTCGTCAGCAGGCGAACACGGTGTACTACGTTCCATGCAGGAGGTAGCGATGAGCTCCCAGGAAGCCAGCAAGATGCTGCGTACTTATAATATTGCCTGGTGGGGCAATAACTATTATGACGTCAACGAACTGGGCCACATCAGCGTTTGCCCGGATCCGGACGTCCCAGAAGCGCGCGTTGACCTCGCTGAATTAGTCAAAGCGCGCGAAGCGCAAGGGCAACGCTTGCCGGCGCTGTTCTGCTTCCCGCAGATCCTGCAGCACCGCCTGCGCTCAATCAACGCCGCATTCAAGCGCGCGCGCGAATCCTACGGCTATAACGGCGATTACTTCCTGGTCTACCCGATCAAGGTGAACCAGCATCGTCGCGTCATCGAATCGCTGATCCATTCCGGCGAGCCGCTGGGTCTGGAAGCCGGTTCGAAAGCGGAACTGATGGCCGTGCTGGCGCACGCCGGGATGACCCGCAGCGTCATCGTCTGTAACGGCTATAAAGACCGCGAATACATCCGCCTGGCGCTGGTGGGCGAGAAGATGGGCCACAAGGTCTATCTGGTCATCGAGAAGATGTCAGAGATCGCCATCGTGCTGGAAGAGGCCGAGCGCCTGAACGTGGTGCCGCGCCTTGGCGTGCGCGCGCGTCTGGCCTCGCAGGGGTCCGGTAAATGGCAGTCTTCCGGCGGCGAGAAGTCCAAGTTCGGCCTCGCGGCGACCCAGGTTCTGCAGTTGGTGGAGATCCTGCGTGCCGCAGGACACCTCGACAGCCTGCAGCTGCTGCACTTCCACCTCGGCTCGCAAATGGCTAACATTCGCGATATCGCCACCGGCGTGCGTGAATCGGCGCGTTTCTACGTCGAGTTGCATAAGCTGGGCGTCAATATCCAGTGCTTCGACGTCGGCGGCGGCCTGGGCGTGGATTACGAAGGCACCCGCTCGCAGTCTGACTGCTCGGTGAACTACGGCCTGAACGAATACGCTAACAATATCATCTGGGCCATCGGCGATGCCTGTGAAGAGAACGGCCTGCCGCACCCGACGGTGATCACCGAGTCCGGCCGCGCGGTGACCGCGCACCACACCGTGCTGGTTTCCAACATCATCGGCGTGGAGCGCAACGAATACACCGAGGCGACCCCGCCGGCGGAAGACGCCGCGCGCCCGCTGCAGAGCATGTGGGAAACCTGGCTGGAGATGCACGAAACCGGCAATCGCCGCTCGCTGCGCGAATGGCTGCACGACAGCCAGATGGACCTGCACGATATCCATATCGGCTACTCCTCCGGCACTTTCAACCTGCAGGAGCGCGCCTGGGCAGAACAGCTGTATCTGAACATGTGTCATGAAGTGCAGAAGCAACTCGACCCGAGCAACCGCGCCCATCGCCCGATTATTGATGAGCTGCAGGAGCGCATGGCGGATAAAATCTACGTCAACTTCTCGCTGTTCCAGTCGATGCCGGATGCGTGGGGGATCGATCAGCTGTTCCCGGTGATGCCGCTGGAAGGGCTGAACAAGTCGCCTGAGCGCCGCGCGGTGCTGCTGGACATCACCTGCGACTCGGATGGCGCCATCGATCACTACGTGGACGGCGACGGGATCGCCACCACCATGCCGATGCCGGAATATGACCCGGAGAACCCGCCGATGCTGGGCTTCTTTATGGTCGGCGCCTATCAGGAAATCCTTGGCAACATGCACAACCTGTTCGGCGATACCGAGGCGGTAGACGTGTTCGTCTTCCCTGACGGCAGCGTTGAGGTTGAGCTGTCTGACGAGGGCGATACCGTGGCGGATATGCTGCAGTACGTGCAGCTGGATCCCAACACGCTGCTGACCCAGTTCCGCGATCAGGTGAAAAACACCGGCCTGGACGACGCGCTGCAGCAGCAGTTCCTCGAAGAGTTCGAGGCGGGTCTGTACGGGTACACTTATCTGGAAGACGAGTAACCGCTGATGCCCGGTGGCGCTGCGCTTACCGGGCCTGCGTATGTCGGCCGCCTAAGGCGAAGCCGTCATCCGGCAGAAGGCGATACTCACTTGAACCCGTATGCATTACCGGCGATAATTCACGCCAATAAGCGATTTATCTATCAAACCCTTCCTCGTCGGGCCTAACGACGCGGAGGGGTTTTTTTATACTTATTTTTTACGTTCCACGACTGTGAAAAGAGGTCATATCCATGAGCACTTTAGGTCATCAATACGATAACTCCCTGGTATCCAATGCCTTTGGCTTCCTGCGTCTGCCGATGAATTTCATGCCCTACGACAGCGATGCTGACTGGGTGATCACCGGCGTCCCGTTCGATATGGCGACCTCCGGGCGCGCGGGCGGCCGTCATGGCCCGGCGGCGATCCGTCAGGTTTCCACCAATCTCGCCTGGGAGCACAACCGTTTTCCGTGGAACTTCGACATGCGCGAACGCCTGAACGTGGTTGACTGCGGGGATCTGGTGTACGCCTTCGGCGACGCGCGCGAAATGAGCGAGAAGCTGCAGGCCCACGCCGAGAAGCTGCTGGCGGCCGGCAAGCGCATGCTCTCCTTTGGCGGCGACCACTTCGTTACGCTGCCGCTGCTGCGCGCCCACGCCAAGCACTTCGGTAAAATGGCGCTGGTGCACTTCGATGCCCACACCGACACTTACGCCAACGGCTGCGAGTTCGACCACGGCACCATGTTCTACACCGCGCCGAACGAAGGGCTCATCGATCCGAACCACTCCGTACAGATCGGTATTCGCACCGAATTCGATAAAGATAACGGTTTCACCGTGCTTGATGCGGGCCAGGTTAACGACCGCAGCGTCGATGACGTGATTGCCCAGGTGAAGCAGATCGTTGGCGATATGCCGGTGTACCTGACCTTTGATATCGACTGCCTGGATCCGGCGTTTGCGCCAGGAACCGGTACCCCGGTTATCGGTGGGCTCACCTCTGACCGCGCGATCAAGCTGGTGCGCGGTCTGAAGGATCTGAACATCGTCGGGATGGACGTGGTGGAGGTCGCCCCGGCCTACGATCAGTCCGAAATCACCGCCCTGGCGGCGGCGACCCTCGCGCTGGAGATGCTGTACATCCAGGCGGCGAAGAAGGGCGAATAACCCGAGGTCACCCCAACCCTCTCCCTTCCGGGGAGAGGGTACCGCACGGCACAGGGGGTTAATCAAGGCGCCGGACGGTTGCTCCTGCGGGCCGGGAGAGGGCCGACCCGCAGGAGAGGGTTCATCACGTGCTTAAAACACGTTAAATGGATATTCGACGTAGAACCGCACTTCATTACCGCTGACGTTATAGTCGCTGGCGTTGCTGGAAACCCGCAGTACCGAATAGCGAAGCCTGAATTTCAAATCTTTCGCCGCCCCGTTTTGCACCTGGTATTGAACCTGGTTAAACCATTCATGTTCTTTGCCGTTGCTGGTCTCTGACGTTTTAATGTTATCCCCGCGCACGTAGGCGGTGGTCCAGGTCAGCCCCGGTAGCCCCAGCCCGGCAAAATCCAGTCCATACGATGCCTGCCAGGAGCGTTCATCTTCCCCGTTAAAATCAGACCAGTAGGAGTTGGCCAGCCAGATGGTGTTCCCGCCATCGCCGACGCCGCCCTGGTTCTGGTAGCCGCCGTAGTGGTAGCCGGTGCTGCCGCTGCTTTGCTGGTAAGCGACCTTAAAGGTATGGATATCCCAGATGTAGCTGGCGGCCAGGCTCCAGATACTGTTGCTGCGTCCGGTGTCATTGGCATCGGCATATTGCTGATCCAGGCGTGAGTGATAGCCGTTGAAGTCGAGAACCAGCTGTTGGTTGGCGGCGAACGGCTGCTGATAGTTCAGGCCGAGATACTGTTTGTTCAGCACATCTTCGACATGCGACGCGTACAGCGCGCCGCTGAGCTGGTCGTTGAACCGGTAGCTGGCGCCGCCGAAGGACAGGCTTTTCAGACCGCTGTTATGGCTGTCGTCGCTTTTACGCTGCTGATCGGTCAGGTAGCCGGCATTAATTTCCAGACCGTCGATTTCGCGTGAGGTCAGCATGGTGCCGGTATAGCTCTCGTACAGCAGACGTGAATCATCGGCGTAGACGATGGGCAACATCGGGCGCTGACTGCCGTAGCTGAGCACGGTATTCGAAAAGCGCATTTTGCCGGTGGCGCCGAATTTCGCGAGGTCGGATTTTGCCCGGCCGTCGTCATCCTGGGCGAAAAAGTCGATCCCGCCCGCGCCGCTGCGGCCGCGGCCGCCGTCGAGGCGCACGGCGTACTGGGCGATGCCGTCCACGCCGAAGCCGACCGGTCCCTCGGTAAAGCCGGATTCGAAGGTGGCGATAATTCCCTGGCCCCATTCGGCTTTATCCGGCAGCCCATCGCGATAATCGCGTTTGATATACGCGTTACGTAAAAAGAGATCCAGATGGCTGTCTTCAATAAAGCCCTGGCTGGTAGATTGTTGGCTGGCGAAAGCCGGCGCGGCGGCAATAATGCCAAGTGCGATGAATGATAATTCTTTTTTCACTGAGGGCACTTCTCTGTCTGTCGATATATTCAAGGGAATCACTGCAATCGCGATATTCTCCTGAAATAATGTCAAAAGCAATCATTGTGTGAGCAATGGTATCGGCAGGAAACAAGCGGTGTGGCGCATGCTGGCCAGGTTTGGCGAAGAGGGGTGGACTATTTAATATTTGGTCTAACCCGGCTCTGAAAGGCGGATTGTGTACGCCGTTTTTCATTTGCCAAATAATATTTTGCTGAGTGACAGCATATAAAATAATTGGCTGCGACGAGGTGAAATAATAATTAACGGTTTGTGCGCTTAAGTTATCAATTGATGCGGCTAAATATTTTTACTGGCAGATATAAAAGGGAGGCAGTCATGCCTCCCGCTGGCGATTATTTAATCCCGTCGGCCTTCATGCGATCGCGAATATGCTGGGCGCGCGCTTCTGAGGCCGGGTGATCGTCAAACATCGAGCTCTGACGGCCGGCTTCCAGCTTGGCCAGTTTCTCGAAGCTGGTGGCCAGTCCCGACGGATTGATGCCGCGCTTACGCAGCAGGTCGTAAGAGTAGTCGTCCGCTTCCGATTCCTGGCGCTGGGAGAACTGCGAGTTCACCAGTTTTTCACCCAGATCGCCGAGCTGCGACTGGGACAAGCTGCCGACGATGCCGCCGGCGGAGGCCGCCGCCGCGCGCACGGCGTTGGTGCCCAGGGCGACCTGCATGCCTTTCTTCACATGGCCCAGCGCGACGTGGCCCATTTCATGGCCGATCACCGCCTCGACTTCATTATCGTTCATCAGATCCATCAGCCCGCTGTAGACGCGGATGCAGCCGTTAGCCATGGCGAAGGCGTTGACATCCTTGGTCTCATAGACCTTGTAGTTCACGGGCTGACCATTGATGTTATCGCCCAGCGCGGCCGCGATTTTGTTCAGCCGCTGGCTGTATTCACTGCTGGCCGGGGCGATTTTCGCTTTGGCGTCCATCTCTTTACAGGCCTGGTCGCTTAAGGTTTTCACCTGCGCGTCGCTGAGGGAGTATGCCTGGAAGGCTTCGGCCCCTGAGCTGAGCAGACCGTTGGAGTCCATGTTCTGACATCCGGTGAGCGTTGCTGCGATCCCAAGAGCAAGTACGGTTGAGCGAATTTTCATTTTTTATCTTCCACAATCTTATGGTTGTTTATCCGACAATACGGCGACGGCAGGGAACCGTATTCTGCGTAAATTATAAAGAGTATCGCAGGATGC
This sequence comes from Klebsiella sp. JN_Kp127, assembly GCF_040062505.1. Lineage (NCBI taxonomy): Bacteria > Pseudomonadati > Pseudomonadota > Gammaproteobacteria > Enterobacterales > Enterobacteriaceae > Klebsiella > Klebsiella sp. JN_Kp127. The sequence continues at coordinate 57,083 of NZ_JBEAHS010000042.1, read as the reverse complement.
GGGCGAGCGGATTCCGGCGTAGCACAACCTGTTCCAGAGATTTCTTAAAGGGCAAAAGGATGCTCCATGTACATGACTTGTCGCTTGGGTTACATTGTTCACACTTTTTTCCGGCGTAGCCCAAAACGCGCTCTCGTCAAGTCGTTAAGGGCATGGCCTTCAACAGTCCGAACTGGAGTCAAAATGTCCTCACGTAAAGAGCTTGCTAACGCTATTCGTGCGCTGAGCATGGACGCTGTACAGAAAGCCAAATCCGGCCACCCGGGTGCCCCGATGGGTATGGCTGACATTGCCGAAGTGCTGTGGCGTGATTTCCTGAACCATAACCCGAACAATCCGGCCTGGGCTGACCGTGACCGTTTTGTACTGTCCAATGGCCATGGTTCGATGCTGATTTACAGCCTGCTGCACCTCACTGGCTACGATCTGCCGATTGAAGAGCTGAAAAACTTCCGCCAGCTGCACTCCAAAACGCCGGGCCACCCGGAAGTCGGCTACACCGCGGGCGTGGAAACCACCACCGGTCCGCTGGGCCAGGGTATCGCTAACGCGGTCGGGATGGCTATCGCCGAGAAAACTCTGGCGGCGCAGTTCAACCGTCCGGGCCACGACATCGTCGACCACTACACCTACGCCTTCATGGGCGACGGCTGCATGATGGAAGGCATTTCTCACGAAGTGTGCTCCCTGGCCGGTACCCTGAAGCTGGGCAAACTGGTGGCCTTCTATGATGACAACGGCATCTCCATCGACGGCCACGTTGAAGGCTGGTTCACCGACGATACCGCCAAACGCTTTGAAGCCTACGGCTGGCACGTGGTGCGCGGCGTTGACGGTCACGACGCTGACGCCATCAAACGCGCAGTAGAAGAAGCGCGCGCGGTCACCGACAAACCGTCCCTGCTGATGTGTAAAACCATCATCGGCTTCGGTTCGCCGAACAAAGCCGGTACCCATGACTCCCACGGCGCGCCGCTGGGCGACGCCGAAATCGCCCTGACCCGCGAAGCGCTGGGCTGGAAACACGCGCCGTTTGACATCCCGTCTGACATCTATGCGCAGTGGGATGCCAAAGAAGCCGGTCAGGCGAAAGAAGCGGCATGGAATGAGAAGTTCGCTGCCTACGCCAAAGCCTTCCCGCAGGAAGCAGCCGAATTCACCCGTCGTATGAAAGGCGAGATGCCGTCTGACTTCGACGCGAAAGCCAACGAGTTCATCGCGAAGCTGCAGGCCAACCCGGCGAAAATCGCCAGCCGTAAAGCCTCTCAGAACGCCATCGAAGCTTTCGGTCCGCTGCTGCCGGAATTCCTCGGCGGTTCCGCTGACCTGGCGCCGTCCAACCTGACCCTGTGGTCTGGTTCTAAGCCGATCAACGAAGACACCGCGGGTAACTACATTCACTACGGCGTGCGTGAGTTCGGTATGACCGCTATCGCCAACGGTATCGCGCTGCACGGCGGCTTCCTGCCGTACACCTCCACCTTCCTGATGTTCGTGGAATACGCGCGTAACGCGGTACGTATGGCCGCGCTGATGAAACAGCGTCAGGTGATGGTCTACACCCACGACTCCATCGGTCTGGGCGAAGATGGCCCGACTCACCAGCCGGTAGAGCAGGTGGCTTCCCTGCGCGTAACGCCGAACATGTCCACCTGGCGTCCGTGTGACCAGGTTGAATCCGCGATTGCATGGAAATATGGCGTCGAGCGTCAGGACGGCCCGACCGCGCTGATCCTCTCCCGTCAGAACCTGGCGCAGCAGGAGCGTACCGAAGAGCAGCTGGCGAACGTGGCCCGCGGCGGTTACGTGCTGAAAGATTGCGCCGGCCAGCCGGAGCTGATCTTCATCGCCACCGGTTCCGAAGTGGAGCTGGCGGTGGCCGCGTGGGACAAACTGACCGCCGAAGGCGTGAAGGCGCGCGTGGTCTCCATGCCGTCCACCGACGCGTTCGACAAGCAGGATGCGGCCTACCGTGAATCCGTACTGCCGAAAGCCGTGACCGCGCGCGTTGCCGTGGAAGCGGGTATTGCTGATTACTGGTTCAAATACGTTGGCCTGAACGGGGCGATCGTTGGCATGACCACCTTCGGTGAGTCTGCGCCGGCTGAGCAGCTGTTCGAAGAGTTCGGCTTCACCGTCGACAACGTGGTCGCTAAAGCGAAAGCGCTGCTGTAATTGCGGTTACGGTGCGGGCTGATGCCCGCCCCCCAACCCTCTCCCACAGGAGAGGGTGCAAACGCCAAAAACGGTAACCCCTGGGTTACCGTTTTGCTTTTACCTCGCCACCCGGCTTTTTTGTATCTGCTATTCCTGAACCATGTAATACGGTTGTAAATTATTCCAGCGAAAATGTGATGTGAGTCATATAGCTGGTTTATTGCGCTGGACAAACATTCCTTTTATTCCTCGTTTGGCTTATTCTAGCTGAAGCGTTTCAGTCGTTTAAATGTTCGACAATTAATCAATCAGTCGCAGTTTGCAGCTGGTAAGGTTTCCCTCAGAGCGTAGCTGGATTACTCTGTCAGCCACCTCATAACAGGGACAGCCTTGCAGGAGATCTATGACCATTCGCATCGCGATTAATGGCTTCGGTCGTATTGGACGCAACGTGGTTCGTGCGCTATATGAATCCGGGCGCCGTGCGGAAATCACCGTGGTGGCTATCAATGAGCTGGCGGATGCTGCGGGCATCGCGCATTTGTTGAAATATGACACCAGCCATGGCCGTTTCGCCTGGGATGTTCGTCAGGAGCGCGAGCAGCTGTTTGTTGGCGATGATGCCATCCGTCTGCTGCACGAGCCGACCATTGCGGCGCTGCCCTGGCGCGAGCTGGCGGTAGACGTGGTGCTCGACTGCACCGGCGTTTACGGGAGCCGTGAACACGGTGAGGCGCACCTGCAGGCTGGGGCGAAGAAAGTGCTCTTCTCCCATCCCGGCGGCAACGACCTCGACGCGACGGTGGTGTACGGCGTCAATCAGGATGAACTCCGCGCCGAGCATCGCATTGTCTCCAACGCCTCCTGCACCACCAACTGCATTATTCCGATCATTAAACTGTTAGATGATGCCTATGGCATCGAGTCCGGCACCGTCACCACCATTCACTCGGCGATGCATGACCAGCAGGTGATTGACGCCTACCATCCGGATCTCCGGCGTACCCGCGCGGCCAGCCAGTCGATCATTCCGGTGGATACCAAACTGGCGGCAGGGATCACCCGTATTTTCCCGCAGTTTAATGACCGTTTTGAAGCGATTGCCGTGCGGGTGCCGACGATAAACGTGACGGCAATTGACCTGAGCGTGACGGTCAAAAAACCGGTAAAAGCATGTGAAGTCAACCAGTTGCTGCAAAAAGCAGCACAAGGTGCATTTCATGGTATAGTTGACTATACGGAATTACCGTTGGTCTCAACAGATTTTAACCACGATCCGCACAGCGCCATCGTCGATGGCACGCAAACCCGGGTCAGTGGCGCGCATCTGATCAAAACGCTGGTCTGGTGCGATAACGAATGGGGCTTTGCTAACCGAATGCTCGACACGACGTTAGCGATGGCGGCTATTGGTTTCAGGTTCGACGCGTAAACGTCGACAAAACTTTATGAATCAACGAGAGGATTCACCATGTCTGTAATTAAGATGACCGATCTGGATCTGGCTGGTAAACGCGTTTTTATCCGTGCGGATCTGAACGTACCAGTTAAAGACGGGAAAGTAACCAGCGACGCACGTATCCGTGCCTCTCTGCCGACCATTGAACTGGCGCTGAAGCAGGGCGCGAAAGTCATGGTTACTTCTCACCTGGGTCGTCCGACCGAAGGCGAGTACAACGAAGAATTCTCTCTGCTGCCGGTTGTTAATTACCTGAAAGACAAACTGTCCAGCCCGGTACGTCTGGTTAAAGACTACCTGGACGGCGTGGAAGTCGCTGCCGGCGAGCTGGTGGTGCTGGAAAACGTTCGCTTCAACAAAGGCGAGAAAAAAGACGACGAAGCGCTGTCCAAAAAATACGCCGCGCTGTGCGACGTGTTCGTGATGGACGCTTTCGGTACCGCGCACCGCGCGCAGGCTTCCACCCACGGTATCGGCAAATTTGCTGACGTGGCGTGCGCAGGCCCGCTGCTGGCCGCTGAACTGGACGCGCTGGGTAAAGCGCTGAAAGAGCCGGCTCGTCCGATGGTCGCTATCGTCGGTGGTTCTAAAGTATCCACCAAACTGACCGTGCTGGATTCCCTGTCTAAAATCGCTGACCAGCTGATCGTCGGCGGCGGTATCGCCAACACCTTCGTTGCCGCTCAGGGCCACAACGTCGGTAAATCCCTGTACGAAGCGGATCTGGTTGATGAAGCCAAGCGCCTGCTGAGCACCTGCGATATCCCGGTTCCGACTGACGTTCGCGTCGCGACCGAGTTCTCCGAAACCGCAACGGCGACTCTGAAATCTGTTAACGACATTAAAGATGACGAGCAGATTCTGGACCTCGGCGACGTTTCCGCACAGAAACTGGCTGACATCCTGAAAAACGCCAAAACCATCCTGTGGAACGGCCCGGTTGGCGTATTCGAATTCCCGAACTTCCGTAAAGGGACTGAAATCGTGGCTAACGCTATCGCGGACAGCGAAGGTTTCTCCATCGCCGGCGGCGGCGACACCCTGGCAGCGATCGACCTGTTCGGCATCGCTGACAAAATTTCCTACATCTCCACTGGCGGCGGCGCGTTCCTTGAATTCGTCGAAGGCAAAGTCCTGCCGGCAGTAGCGATGCTCGAAGAGCGCGCTAAGCAGTAATTCAGTTCAGGCGGGGAAACCCGCCTGTTTTTCAGCGCGCTTAAGGGCTCGCGAACCTTCTTCAACGGTCGAAGATACAGATACAGGACTAAGTAACATGTCTAAAATTTTTGATTTCGTAAAACCGGGCGTCATCACTGGCGACGACGTTCAGAAAGTGTTCCAGGTAGCGAAAGAAAACAACTTTGCACTGCCGGCGGTAAACTGCGTAGGTACTGACTCCATCAACGCCGTTCTGGAAGCTGCTGCGAAAGTTCGCTCTCCGGTTATCGTTCAGTTCTCTAACGGCGGCGCGGCGTTCATCGCAGGTAAAGGCGTGAAAACTGACGTTCCTCAGGGTGCTGCTATCCTCGGCGCTATCTCTGGCGCGCACCACGTGCACCAGATGGCTGAGCACTACGGCGTGCCGGTTATCCTGCACACTGACCACTGCGCGAAGAAACTGCTGCCGTGGATCGACGGCCTGCTGGACGCGGGTGAAAAACACTTCGCCGCTACCGGCAAACCGCTGTTCTCTTCTCACATGATCGACCTGTCTGAAGAGTCTCTGCACGAAAACATCGAAATCTGCTCTAAATACCTGGCGCGCATGGCCAAAATGGACATGACCCTGGAAATCGAACTGGGTTGCACCGGTGGCGAAGAAGACGGCGTGGACAACAGCCACATGGACGCTTCCGCCCTGTACACCCAGCCGGAAGACGTGGATTACGCGTATACCGAGCTGAGCAAAATCAGCCCGCGCTTCACCATCGCCGCTTCCTTCGGTAACGTACACGGCGTGTACAAACCGGGTAACGTCGTTCTGACCCCGACTATCCTGCGCGACTCTCAGGAATATGTTTCCAAGAAACACAACCTGCCGCACAACAGCCTGAACTTCGTCTTCCACGGCGGTTCCGGTTCTTCCGCTCAGGAAATCAAAGACTCCGTCAGCTACGGCGTAGTGAAAATGAACATCGATACCGACACCCAATGGGCAACCTGGGACGGTATCCTGCAGTACTACAAAACTAACGAAGCTTACCTGCAGGGCCAGCTGGGCAACCCGAAAGGCGAAGACCAGCCGAACAAGAAATACTACGATCCGCGCGTATGGCTGCGTGCTGCACAGACTTCCATGGTGACTCGTCTGGAGCAGGCATTTAAAGAGCTGAACGCGATCGACGTTCTGTAAGAAAAATCTGTTTCTTACCCTGAAGCCCGCAGCAATGCGGGCTTTTTTATTAGCTTAACAACAGGATAGCGCGGCAGAAAACTGTGATCCATTTGGCAAAACGTGCACTTATTGTTTACCCTATAACCTGACTGCCCTGTCGCAGGCTGAGTTATTTACTTCCCCCTGGGGGATTCATAAGGAATGTTAAATGGAAGATTTGAACGTTGTCGATAGCATCAACCACGCCGGGACGTGGCTGGCACGCAACCAGGAGCTGCTGCTGAGCTATGCCGTCAACATCGTCGCGGCTATCGCTATCCTGATCGTCGGGATGATCGTGGCGCGCGTCGTCTCTAACACCGTCAACCGCCTGATGCTGGCGCGTAAAATTGACGCCACCGTTGCCGATTTCCTCTCCGCGCTGGTGCGCTATGCGGTTATCGCCTTTACGCTGATTGCCGCCCTGGGCCGCGTGGGCGTGCAGACCGCCTCGGTCATTGCGGTGCTGGGCGCCGCGGGTTTAGCCGTCGGTCTGGCGCTGCAGGGGTCACTGTCTAACCTCGCGGCTGGCGTACTGCTGGTGATGTTCCGCCCGTTCCGCGCCGGTGAATATGTCGATCTCGGCGGCATTGCGGGTACCGTACAGAATGTGCAGATTTTCTCCACGACCCTGCGCACCGTCGATGGCAAAATCGTGGTGGTGCCGAACGGCAAAATTATCGCCGGCAACATCATTAACTTCTCCCGCGAACCGGTGCGCCGCAATGAGTTTATTATCGGCGTCTCTTACGATGCCGATATCGACAAGGTGAAGCAGCTCCTGACCTCGATTATCGAATCTGACGATCGTATTCTGCGCGATCGGGAAATGACGGTGCGCCTGAACGAACTCGGCGCCTCGTCGGTGAACTACGTGGTGCGCGTGTGGAGCAAAAGTAGCGATCTGCAAAACGTCTACTGGGATATCCTCGAGCGCATCAAGCGTGAATTTGACGCCAATGGCATCAGCTTCCCTTATCCGCAGATGGATGTTCATGTGGTGCGCCTGCCGGAAAAAGCCGAGTAAACCACCACTCAGTGACTCAGGCCGGCCATGCCGGCCTTTTTTAATGGCTCATTATTAGCTTCGCTTATTAATGATTAATACTTTCAATTTCCGCTAATAATTTATTCGCGTTATAGTCAGCGCCACTCTCGAAGACAGCGGAAAAATCCTCATGTTTACCTATTACTTTCAGGGCCTTGCCCTGGGAGCGGCAATGATTTTGCCGCTTGGCCCACAAAATGCTTTCGTGATGAACCAGGGCATCCGTCGTCAGTATCACCTGATGATTGCCTTGCTGTGCGCCGTCAGCGACTTGCTGCTGATCTGCGCCGGCATTTTTGGCGGCAGCGCGCTGCTGATGCAGTCCCCCTGGCTACTGGCGCTCGTGACCTGGGGCGGCGTGGCCTTTTTACTGTGGTACGGCTTTGGCGCGCTGAAGACGGCGTTCAGTCAGAATCTTGAGCTCGCCAGCGCCGAGGCGATGCAGCAGGGGCGCTGGAAAATCATTATCACTATGCTGGCGGTCACCTGGCTGAATCCGCACGTTTATCTGGATACGTTTGTGGTGCTGGGCAGCCTGGGAGGCCAGCTGGCGGTGGAGCCGAAGCGCTGGTTTGCGCTGGGAACCATTAGCGCCTCTTTCCTGTGGTTCTTTGGTCTGGCGCTGTTGGCCGCCTGGCTGGCGCCGCGGCTGCGTACCGCCAGAGCCCAGCGGATCATCAACATTGTGGTCGGCGCCGTCATGTGGTTTATTGCGTTTCAGCTGGCAAAAGAGGGCGTCGTCCATATCCAGGCGTTGCTCAACTAAGCGTTGTCCGATGGACTTTCCTGCTGTACGCGCTAAGCTTGCTGGCATGCGTCCCGTAAGGGCGATTTAAGTAACATGGAGAAACGACAGTGAAGTTAAAAGTCTTAGCCCTGGCGGCAACACTCGGATTTAGCACGATGGCGGCACAGGCAAGCGAATTGCCGGACGGTCCGCACATTGTGACTTCAGGCACAGCAAGCGTTGCTGCGGTTCCGGATATCGCTACCCTGGCGATCGAAGTGAACGTGGCGGCAAAAGATGCCGCATCGGCAAAAAAACAGGCTGACGATCGCGTTGCGCAATACCTCTCTTTCCTCGAAAAGAGCGGCATTGCAAAAAAAGACATCAACTCGGCGAATCTGCGTACCCAACCTGATTACGACTATCAGAACGGGAAAAGCATTCTGAAAGGCTATCGCGCGGTGCGCACCGTCGAAGTGACCTTGCGCCAGCTGGATAAACTCAACGGTCTGCTGGATGGCGCCCTGAAAGCCGGTCTGAACGAAATTCGCTCCGTCTCGCTGGGCGTTGCGCAACCGGACGCTTACAAAGATAAAGCGCGTAAAGCGGCGATCGACGACGCCGTGCACCAGGCGCAGGAGCTGGCCGCAGGTTTCCACAGCAAGCTGGGGCCGGTGTACAGCGTACGCTACCATGTCTCTAATTATCAGCCGAGCCCGATGGTTCGCATGATGAAGGCCGCTGACGCTGCGCCGGTTTCCGCCCAGGAAACCTACGAGCAGGCGACTATCCAGTTTGACGACCAGGTCGACGTCGTGTTTGAACTGCAGCCGGCGCAGGCCGCGGCTCCGGCGAAACCGGCTGAAGCGCCGAAACCGGCCCAGTAAGCGAGAGAAACAAAAAAGCCACTTCAGCGAAGTGGCTTTTTTTATGCCCGCGGTTTAATCCTGACGCAGCACCTTGTGCCCGTAGTCGATGAGCGCATCGGTCACCCGCCGCATCATACGGCTTTCCGGGGCAAAGCGGTGCCAGTAGAGCATACGGCGCTGAAACAGGCCGGGAGTGAGATCGATAAGCTCGCCGCTGTTGAGCTCTTTTTCGATCTGCAGATGCGGGATCATACAGCAGGTAGTGCCCTGGCGCGCCAGCTGGACGAAGGCTTCCGACGAGTTGACGATATGGCAGGGGACGCTGCCCGGCGGCAGGTCGAAGTTTTGCTGCAGAAAGGCCTGATGCATATCGTCCAGATGGTCGAAGGCGACGACCGGGGCTTTCAGCAGCGCCGAACGCGTTACGCCGTTCGGGAAGTAGCGTTGCGCAAACTCTTTTGAGGCGACAAACAGGTAATCAAGCGCGCCGAGCTGATCCACCAGGCAGCTTGGCAGCGCCTGCGGCTGGATACTTACCGCGCCGACCACTTCGCCACGGCGCAGGCGCTCCTGGGTGCGGGTTTCATCTTCCACCTGCAGGTTGAGACGAATAGGGGAGTCCGACAGCACATTAGCCAGCGCCGGCAGCAGCCAGGTCGCCAGACTGTCGGCGTTCACCGCCAGCGACAGCAACAGCGGCGTGGAGCCAGTCTGCTCGTCGCCCAGCCACTCCTCTTCCAGCAGTTCAACCTGGCGCAACAGAGCCAGCAATTTTTGTCCTTGCTCGGTTGGGCGCGGCGGCACGGTACGTACCAGCAGCGGCTGGCCGAACATATTTTCCAGCTGCTTAATTCGCTGTGAGACGGCGGACTGGGTAATACATAGCTTCTGCGCGGCGCGCTCAAATCCTCGTTCTCTAATCACCGCGTCCAGCGCTTGTAGTGTCCTGTAGTCCGGTCGTTTCATTATTCTGGCGTGCCCCCATAACTAATCGTTATCTCGCACTATGACATAAATTTTTATTTGATACAGACGAAATTGGTCTGCTCTGTTGTGTGATCTGCATCGCAGGGACATTTCCACTGTCGATGTTCTATAATGCGCCACAGGCATTCACATCTCGGACCATAATTATGACGCAGGATGAACTGAAAAAAGCGGTAGGTTGGGCAGCGCTGCAATACGTACAGCCAGGGACCATTGTGGGCGTTGGCACCGGCTCGACGGCGGCCCATTTTATTGACGCGCTGGGCACCATGAAAGGGCAGATCGAAGGGGCGGTCTCCAGCTCCGATGCCTCCACCGAGAAGCTGAAAAGCCTCGGGATCACCGTCTTCGATCTCAACAGCGTCGATCGCCTGGGGATCTACGTTGACGGCGCGGATGAGATCAACGGCCACATGCAGATGATCAAAGGCGGCGGCGCGGCGCTGACCCGTGAGAAGATCATCGCTTCGGTGGCCGATAAATTTATCTGCATCGCCGATGCCTCCAAGCAGGTCGATATTCTGGGCAAATTCCCGCTGCCGGTTGAAGTCATTCCGATGGCGCGCAGCGCCGTTGCACGCCAGCTGGTCAAGCTGGGCGGTCGTCCGGAATACCGTCAGGGCGTGGTGACCGATAACGGCAACGTGATCCTTGACGTGCACGGCCTGGAAATTCTCGATGCTATCGCGCTGGAAAACGCGATTAACGGCATTCCTGGCGTCGTGACCGTAGGGCTGTTCGCCAATCGCGGCGCCGACGTGGCGCTGATCGGCACCGCTGACGGTGTGAAAACCATCGTAAAATAGTCTGTCCGCAGGGAGCCAACCGGCTCCCTCGCAAATATTTTTTCACCTGGTGCAATTTAGTGACTTCTGTCACATTTGTGCAACCATTCTGATTAACGCGCTACCGTTCATTATCTTTCTGGTGTTTTGTCCTGCCATTTCCTTCTGAATGACATTTCTTCAGGACGGCGACGCAAACGTTCATATTGCCGCGATAGTTTTTTTTGATATGTTGCTGAGACGAACTTTCGTTCAGCACGACATCAGTTAAGACAAAACAGGACGGGGAAATGGCTAAGGTATCACTGGAAAAAGACAAGATTAAATTTCTGCTGGTTGAAGGTGTGCATCAAAAGGCAATCGATAGCCTTCGCGCGGCAGGTTACACCAACATTGAATTTCATAAAGGCGCGCTGGATTCCGAACAGCTGAAAGCGTCGATCCGTGATGCCCATTTCATCGGCCTGCGTTCCCGTACCCATCTGACTGAAGAGATTTTCGCCGCGGCGGAAAAACTGGTTGCCGTCGGCTGCTTCTGCATCGGTACCAACCAGGTGGATCTGAACGCCGCCGCGAAGCGCGGTATTCCGGTGTTTAACGCGCCATTCTCCAATACCCGTTCGGTGGCCGAGCTGGTGATCGGTGAGCTGCTGCTGCTGCTGCGCGGCGTGCCGGAAGCCAACGCTAAGGCGCATCGCGGCGTATGGAATAAGCTGGCGGTGGGGAGCTTTGAAGCGCGCGGCAAGAAACTGGGGATTATCGGTTACGGCCACATCGGCACCCAGCTCGGCATTCTGGCGGAATCGCTGGGGATGCATGTTTTCTTCTACGATATTGAGAACAAACTGCCGCTCGGCAACGCCACTCAGGTACAGCATCTCTCCGACCTGCTGAACATGAGCGACGTGGTCAGCCTGCACGTGCCGGAAAACGCCTCCACCAAAAATATGATGGGCGCGGAAGAGCTGGCGCTGATGAAGCCGGGCGCGCTGCTGATCAACGCCTCCCGCGGTACCGTGGTGGATATTCCGGCGCTATGCGATGCGCTGGCGAGTAAGCATCTGGCCGGGGCGGCAATCGACGTCTTCCCGACCGAACCCGCGACCAACAGCGACCCCTTCACTTCGCCACTGTGCGAATTTGATAACGTGATCCTGACTCCGCATATCGGTGGCTCCACTCAGGAAGCGCAGGAGAACATCGGTCTGGAAGTGGCCGGCAAGCTGGCCAAGTACTCTGACAACGGGTCAACCCTGTCGGCGGTTAACTTCCCGGAAGTTTCTCTGCCGCTGCACGGCGGACGCCGTCTGCTGCACATCCATGAGAACCGGCCGGGCGTCCTGACCGCCATCAACCAGATCTTCGCCGCGCAGAGCATCAACATTGCCGCCCAGTATCTGCAAACGTCGCCGCAGATGGGCTACGTGGTTATTGATATCGAAGCGGAAGAAGACGTTGCCCAGCAGGCGCTGCAGGCAATGAAAGCGATCCCGGGGACTATCCGCGCCCGTCTGCTGTTCTAACCATTTTTGCCTCTCGGGCAGGTCGCGTACCTGCCCGTTTTTTTGTTAATACTTTCCTGGCTGAATTTCTCGTCCCCGCGTACCTACCAACACCAGGTTTTGCCCGGGGTGATCACCGCCGGCAGCGGGATATCCCACTCTTCGCTCGGCAGGGTGTCCACCTGCTGGCAGTCGTGCGCGTAGCCCACCGGCTGCAAGCGATACTGCTGCCAGTTTTGCAGCGTCCGGTCGTAAAAACCGCCACCCATCCCCAGCCGTTGGCCGCCGGCATCGAAGGCCACCAGCGGGGTGACCAGCACATCAAGTTCAGCGAGCGGCAGCACGTCGCGCACGTCGAGCTTCGGTTCGCGGATCTTCAGGCGATTCACTATCAGTTCGCTCTGGGGATGGTAATGTAAAAACAGCAGGTTACCGGGGCTAAACGGATGCAGCACCGGGAGATAGACTCGCTTACCGGCCCGCCAGAGCTGGTCGATCAGCGGTTGGGTGTCCAGCTCGCCGTCAAAGGAGAGAAACAGCGCCACGGTGTGGGCGAGAACCACCGGCGGCCAGGCCATCATCCGCTCTGCGGCCTGCAGGGCAAACTGCCGCTGTTGCTCAGGGCTGAGCGCGCGTCGACGCTCGCGGATCTGCTGGCGAATGTGCTGGCGGGAGAGCAGGGTATCGGGCTGTAGAGTCATGCAGGTCTCATGGCGAGCAGGCGTAACAATAGAAAACAGTGTAATACAGTGCGGCATCAGCCGAAAACAGGCGTGGGGAAATAATGCGAGGTAAGGAAGGGAATCTCCGAGATGCCGCCGCAGGCTGTAACCCTTGAACCCTTGGTTCAAGGTGAATGTGTCGTCACAGTTTTAAGGCTTCTCGGACGGACCGAGCATGCTCACCAACCGTGGAGCGCCACATTCTTGTGGTATGAAATATCGGCTCAGGGGACTGGCCCGCTTGCAAACATCTCAGAGAAATTTTGTTCCTGGAGTTACTCTAACACAGTTAACTGCAAAGTGTTATTCAAACTTCGACCCTGGTCTTTCGCTTATGCGACCTTGCTCAAGCAATGCTTGCTCGATGGTCTGCTGAAGCATGCGAATGCGCTGCTCCATACTGGAAGCGTAGTCGCGGGTCTTCGCTTTTTCCTGAGTCAACTCATAGCTGATGTTCAACGCGGCGATGAAGACCAGCTGCTCAGTATTTGTGACTCTAGTGCGTTCTTTTAAATCTTGCAACCGCTGATTAAGGTCTTCAGCTGCCTGATTCAGGGCATCCCTTTGTTCAGGCGGGCAATTCACTCGCAGTGAACGGCCGAAAATTTGGAGATCTACGGGTTGTGCAGACATGCCACCTTCCTGCTGATTGACTGCGCTGCCTTCACACCCTGACCCGGGTCTGCGAAGGGGCGACACTATAGCTACCCTGGTGCGAAGATACAAGCCCTATTCTGGTTCACCAGGGTCCAAAGTGGTAGCATACCATGAATATTCCTCCCAACGATGACGAATGCGCATGTCTATACAGAACGAAATGCCTGGTTACAACGATGTAGACCAGTTACTGAACCAACAAGGGGTAGGGCTTACCCCGGCCGAGATGCACGGTTTGATCAGCGGATTACTGTGCGGCGGCAACACGGACAGCAGCTGGCAGCCGCTGGTGCACGACCTGACCAACGAAGGTCTCGCCTTCGGCCATGAGCTGGCCCAGGCGCTGCGTAACATGCATTCCGCCATCAGCGACTCACTGGATGACGATGGCTTCCTCTTTCAACTGTATCTGCCGGAAGGCGATGCGGTGAGCGTCTTTGACCGCGCCGACGCCCTCGCCGGCTGGGTTAACCACTTCCTTCTCGGCCTTGGCGTTAGCCAGCCGAAGCTGGATAAAGTGAAAGACGAAACCGGGGAAGCGATTGACGATCTGCGTAATATTGCCCAACTGGGCTACGATGAAGACGAAGATCAGGAAGAGCTGGAGATGTCTCTGGAGGAGATTATCGAGTATGTCCGCGTTGCCGCACTGCTGTGCCACGACACCTTTGCGCGTCAGCAGCCAACCGCACCGGAAGTCCGCAAACCGACATTACACTAACTAAAATTCGTTCAGGGGGCGTCATGACTCAGCAGGAATTTCTCTCGCGTCGCCAGGCGCTGTTGGCGCAGATGCAGCCAGGCAGCGCGGCGCTGATTTTCGCCGCACCGGAAGCGGTGCGCAGTGCAGATTCGGAATATCCCTACCGGCAGAACAGCGATTTCTGGTACTTCACCGGCTTCAACGAACCGGAAGCGCTGCTGGTGTTGATTAAAAGCGATGAAACCCACAACCATAGCGTGCTGTTCAACCGGGTTCGCGATCTGACCGCTGAGATCTGGTTCGGTCGCCGTCTGGGCCAGGAGGCCGCGCCGGCGAAGCTGGGCGTTGACCGGGCGCTGGCGTTCAGCGAAATCAACCAGCAGCTGTATCAGCTGCTCAACGGTCTGGACGCTATCTATTTTGCCCAGGGCGAATATGCCTATGCCGATGAGATTGTGTTCAACGCCCTCGAAAAACTCCGCAAAGGCTCGCGGCAGAACCTGCAGGCGCCGAACTCGGTGATCGACTGGCGGCCCATTGTGCATGAGATGCGCCTGTTCAAATCCGCGGAAGAGCTGGCCGTGATGCGCCGCGCCGGGGAGATCAGCGCCCTGGCCCATACCCGGGCGATGGAAAAATGCCGCCCTGGCATGTTCGAGTATCAGTTGGAGGGCGAAATTCTCCATGAATTCAATCGCCACGGCGCGCGCTTCCCCTCCTATAACACCATCGTTGGCGGCGGCGAAAACGGCTGCATTCTGCACTACACCGAAAACGAATCTGAACTGCACGACGGCGATTTAGTGCTGATTGACGCCGGCTGCGAGTATCGCGGCTATGCCGGCGACATTACCCGCACCTTCCCGGTGAACGGCAAATTCAGCCAGCCGCAGCGCGAAATCTACGATATCGTGCTGGAATCGCTGGAGACCGCGCTGGAACTCTATCGCCCGGGCACCTCAATCTGCCAGGTGAACCAGGAAGTTGTGCGCATTATGATCACCGGCCTGGTGCGGCTGGGGATCCTCAAAGGCGAGGTTGACGAGCTGATCGCCAACAATGCCCACCGCCCGTACTTTATGCACGGTCTGAGCCACTGGCTGGGGCTGGATGTACACGATGTCGGTCACTACGACACCGACCGTACTCGCGTCCTGGAGCCGGGGATGGTGCTGACCGTCGAACCGGGGCTGTATATCGCCGCCGACGCCGACGTGCCGGCGCAGTACCGCGGCATCGGCATCCGTATTGAAGATGACATCGTCATTACCGAAGACGGCAACGAAAATCTCACCGCCGGCGTGGTGAAGAAGGCGGATGAGATCGAAGCGCTGATGGCGGCGGCGCGCCAGTCATGAGCGTGCTGATCGTCGGCGGCGGGATGACCGGGGCGACGCTCGCCCTGGCCATCTCCCGTTTGACCGGCGGCGCGCTGCCGGTCCATCTGATTGAGGCGCAGGATCCCCAGTCGGCTCGCCATCCCGGCTTCGACGACCGGGCGATCGCCCTGGCCGCCGGCACCTGCCAGCAGCTGGCGCGCATCGGTGTCTGGCAACGTCTCGCCGAGCGGGCGACGGCTATCCAGCGGGTACACGTCAGCGACCGCGGCCATGCCGGTTTTGTGAATCTGGCGGCGGCGGATTATCGCCTGCCGGCGCTGGGTCAGGTGGTTGAACTCCACGATGTCGGCCAGCGACTGTTTAGCCTGCTGCGCGAGGCGCCGGGCGTGACGCTGCATTGCCCGGCGAAGGTGGCAGCGGTCAGCCGCAGCCAGGAGAGCGTCAGCCTTACCCTTGACGGGGGCGAAACGATCAGCGGCAAGCTGCTGGTGGCGGCGGACGGTTCGCGTTCGTCGCTGGGCGCCCGCTGCGGCATCAGCTGGCAACAGCAGTCCTATGAGCAACTGGCGATTATCGCCAACGTAAGCACCGCGCTGCCCCACGAAGGCCGCGCTTTCGAACGTTTTACCGAGCATGGCCCGCTGGCGATGCTGCCGATGTCGCAAGGGCGCTGCTCGCTGGTGTGGTGTCATCCGCAGTCGCGCCGCGACGAGGTGCTGAGCTGGTCTGACGAACGCTTTTGTCAGGAGCTGCAGCAGGCGTTCGGCTGGCGTTTGGGGCGCATTACCCACGCCGGGAAGCGCAGCGTCTATCCGTTGGCCCTCACCACCGCCAGCCGCGCGGTGTCGCACCGCCTGGCGCTGGTCGGTAACGCGGCGCAGACGCTGCACCCGATTGCCGGGCAGGGCTTTAATCTCGGCCTGCGCGATGTGATGAGTCTGGCGGAGCTGCTCGCTGACGCCCATCTCAGCGGCGAAGATGTCGGCCATTATCCGCTGCTGTGTCGCTATCAGGCGCGCAGAACAGGGGATAAAGCCGCCACCATCGGCGTGACCGATGGGCTGGTGCATCTGTTTGCCAACCGTTGGGCGCCGCTGGTGGCGGGGCGCAATGTCGGTCTGATGGCCATGGAATTATTTACCCCGGCGCGCGATGCGCTGGCGCAGCGTACCCTCGGTTGGGTTCCCCGTTAAGGAGTAGAACGTGCAAAGTGTTGATGTTGCCATTGTTGGCGGTGGAATGGTGGGGCTGGCGGTAGCCTGCGGTTTACAGGGCAGCGGCCTGCGCGTCGCGGTGCTGGAGAAAGCGGAGCCGCAGCCGCTGGCTGCCGATGCGCCGCCGGCGCTGCGCGTGTCGGCAATAAACGCCGCCAGCGAAAAGCTGCTGACGAAGCTGGACGTCTGGCGCGAGATCGTTGCCCGACGCGCCAGCTGCTATCACGGAATGGAAGTGTGGGACAAAGACAGCTTCGGCCGCATTAGCTTTGATGACCAGAGCATGGGCTTCAGCCATCTGGGCCATATTATTGAAAACGCCGTGGTGCATTATGCGCTGTGGCAGAAGGCGCAGCGCTGCGCCGACGTCACCCTGCTGGCGCCTGCGCAACTGCAGCAGGTGGCGTGGGGCGAAAATGAGGCCTTTCTCAGCCTGCAGGACGGCAGCATGCTCACCGCGCGTCTGGTGATCGGCGCCGATGGGGCGAATTCGTGGCTGCGCAATAAAGCCGATATTCCGCTGACCTTCTGGGATTACCATCATCACGCGCTGGTGGCGACTATCCGTACCGCTGAGCCGCATCAGGCGGTGGCGCGCCAGGTATTTCATGGCGACGGGATCCTCGCCTTCCTGCCGCTCTGCGATCCGCACCTGTGCTCGATCGTCTGGTCGCTGTCGCCGGCGGAGGCGCAGCGGATGCAGGAGGCTGATGAAGCCACCTTTAACCAGGCGTTAAATATCGCCTTCGATAATGGCCTTGGCCTCTGCCAGCTGGAAAGCGCACGTGAAGTCTTCCCGCTGACCGGCCGCTATGCCCGCCAGTTCGCCGCCCACCGCCTGGCGCTGGTCGGCGATGCCGCGCATACCATCCACCCGCTGGCCGGGCAGGGCGTCAACCTCGGCTTTATGGATGCGGCCGAGCTTATCGACGAACTGAAGCGTCTGCACGCCCAGGGCAAAGATATCGGCCAGCATCTTTATCTGCGCCGCTACGAGCGCAGCCGCAAGCACAGCGCCGCGCTGATGCTGGCGGGTATGCAGGGCTTCCGCGACATGTTTTCCGGTAGCCATCCGGCGAAGAAGTTCCTCCGCGACATGGGGCTGAAACTGGCCGATACGCTGCCGGGCGTGAAACCGCAGCTGATTCGCCAGGCGATGGGCCTCAACGATCTGCCTGCCTGGTTACGTTAACCGCGTCACACTTCTTTCACCCGGCCTGCGCGCCGGGTTTTCCCCCTCATTTGAAATATTCTAATTTCACCTCTTTTTTCGCATTAGTTTTATTAATGCGTCCTTTTTTTTGTTAAAGAAATTAGGGCTATAAAATCGCATAAAACACCATCATTCCCTAATTAGAGTCGCGGTATTGTTAATTTTATGTGGCGTAAATCGCTTTTTTCCAGTCAATAACTCTGTAGGCTTTTCGGCGGATTTTAGTCATAAGCTAATGTGATGCCCTGAATGAGCTTATGGTTTAGCGCCGGGTTCGGTGGTAAGTTCAGGCAAAAGAGAACGTTTGCGTCGGTGTCCGTCAGCGATGCCGACGCCCCATTTCGTGGCGAAAAATCGCCGACAATCTCGTGGCTGGTTCCGTTTTATTCGATGAGGAAAAGATGGCTCAACAGACTCCGTTGTATGAACAACACACGCTGTGCGGCGCGCGCATGGTGGATTTCCATGGCTGGATGATGCCGCTGCATTACGGATCCCAGATTGATGAGCACCATGCGGTGCGCGGCGACGCAGGCATGTTCGATGTGTCGCATATGACCATCGTTGATTTCCACGGCAGCCGGACCAGAGAGTTCTTGCGCTATTTGCTGGCCAACGACGTGGCGAAGCTCACCACTCCGGGCAAAGCGCTCTACACCGGCATGCTGACCGCCTCCGCCGGCGTCATCGACGACCTGATTGTCTATTTCCTCTCTGAAGATTATTTCCGCCTTGTTGTTAACTCCGCCACCCGCGAAAAAGACCTCGCCTGGATTTCCGAACAAGCTGAACCTTACGGCCTTGAAATCATCGTTCGCGACGATCTGTCGCTGATCGCGGTTCAGGGTCCGCAGGCGAAAGCGAAGGTGGCGACGCTGTTCACCGACGCGCAGCGTCAGGCCGTGGAAGGTATGAAGCCGTTCTTCGGCGTGCAGGCCGGCGAGCTGTTTATCGCCACCACCGGCTATACCGGCGAAGCGGGTTATGAAATCGCCATGCCGAACGAGCAGGCGGCGGATTTCTGGCGCGGTCTGCTGGACGCTGGCGTTAAGCCGTGCGGTCTCGGCGCGCGCGATACCCTGCGCCTGGAGGCCGGGATGAACCTGTATGGCCAGGAGATGGACGAAGGCGTCTCTCCGCTGGCGGCGAATATGGGCTGGACTATTGCCTGGGAACCGGCGGATCGTAACTTTATCGGTCGCGAAGCGCTGGAGATGCAGCGTGAAAAGGGCACCGAACAGCTGGTTGGCCTGGTGATGACCGAGAAAGGCGTCCTGCGCGGCGGCCTGCCGGTACGTTTTACCGATAGCGACGGTAATCAAAAAGAAGGCATTATCACCAGCGGCACCTTCTCGCCGACCCTGGGCTACAGTATCGCGCTGGCTCGCGTGCCGGCCGGGATAGGCGACACCGCGGTGGTGCAAATTCGTAACCGTGAAATGCCGGTAAAAGTGACTAAACCTGGTTTTGTACGCAATGGCAAAGCCATTGTGTGATTTCCCTTTTTTGGAGATGAATTGATGAGCAACGTACCAGCAGAACTGAAATACAGCAAAGAACACGAGTGGCTGCGTAAAGAAGCGGACGGCACCTATACCGTCGGGATCACCGAGCATGCGCAGGAGCTGCTGGGCGATATGGTATTCGTTGATCTGCCGGAAGTGGGCGCCACCGTTGAAGCGGGCGCCGATTGCGCGGTTGCCGAATCCGTGAAGGCGGCTTCCGATATTTATGCCCCGATCAGCGGTGAAATCGTTGCCGTTAACGAAGAGCTGAACGACTCGCCGGAACTGGTCAACAGCGACCCGTACACCGACGGCTGGATCTTCAAAATCAAAGCCAGCGATGAAGCGCAGGTTGCCGCGCTGCTGGATGCGACCGCCTATGAAGCTCTGTTAGAAGACGAATAAATACGTTTCATCCTTCACGCTGCAGGGGCGTTGGCTTCCTGCCGCGCGAATGATTTTGCGTATTCCGGCCCGGTAAGCATCAGCGTTTGCCGGGCAAACCAGTCAGACAATCACGATTCACCGCACGTTTCAGGAACCATCGCTCATGACTCAGACTTTAAGTCAGCTTGAAAACCGCGACGCCTTTATCGAACGTCACATTGGCCCGGACGCTCAGCAGCAGCAAGAGATGCTGAAGACCGTCGGCGCGGATTCGCTTAACGCCCTGATCGGCCAGATTGTGCCGCAGGATATCCAGCTGGCGACCCCACCGCAGGTGGGCGACGCGACAACCGAATTCGCCGCGCTGGCAGAGCTGAAGGCGATCGCCGGTCGCAACAAGCGCTTCAAGTCTTACATCGGCATGGGCTACACCGCCGTGCAGCTGCCGCCGGTTATTCAGCGCAACATGCTGGAAAATCCGGGCTGGTATACCGCCTATACCCCTTACCAGCCGGAAGTCTCCCAGGGCCGTCTGGAATCGCTGCTCAACTTCCAGCAGGTTACGCTGGATCTCACCGGGCTGGATATCGCTTCCGCTTCGCTGCTCGATGAAGCGACCGCCGCCGCCGAAGCGATGGCGATGGCCAAACGCGTCAGCAAACTGAAAAACGCCAACCGTTTCTTCGTCGCCGCCGACGTCCATCCGCAAACCCTGGACGTGGTGCGCACTCGTGCGGAAACCTTCGGTTTCGACGTGATCGTCGATGACGCCGACAAAGTGCTCGATCACCAGGATGTCTTCGGCGTGCTGCTGCAGCAGGTGGGCACCACCGGCGAAATCCACGATTACAGCAAACTGATCGCCGAGCTGAAAGCGCGCAAAGTGATTGTCAGCGTCGCTGCCGACTTTATGGCGCTGGTGCTGCTGACGGCGCCGGGCAAGCAGGGCGCGGATATCGTCTTCGGCTCCGCCCAACGCTTCGGCGTGCCGATGGGCTATGGCGGCCCGCACGCGGCCTTCTTCGCGGCGAAAGATGAATTCAAACGCTCCATGCCGGGCCGGATTATCGGCGTATCGAAAGATGCGGCGGGGAATACCGCGCTGCGCATGGCGATGCAGACTCGCGAACAGCATATCCGCCGCGAGAAAGCGAACTCCAACATTTGTACCTCGCAGGTGCTGCTGGCCAACATCGCCAGCCTGTACGCGGTATTCCACGGCCCGGCGGGTCTGAAACGTATCGCAGGCCGCATTCATCGCCTGACCGACATTCTGGCCGATGGCCTGCAGAAGAAAGGGCTGAAGCTGCGTCATGCCCACTACTTTGACACCCTGTGCGTGGAAGTGGCGGATAAAGCCGCGGTGCTGGCGCGTGCCGAAGCCCTGCAGATTAACCTGCGCAGCGATATTCACGGCGCGGTGGGCATTACGCTCGATGAAGCGACCACCCGCGAAGACGTGCTCAACCTGTTCCGCGCCATCGTCGGCGACGATCATGGTCTGGACATCGATACCCTGGATAAAGACGTGGCGCTGGACAGCCGCTCCATCCCGGCGGCGATGCTGCGCGACGATGCGATCCTCACCCATCCGGTGTTCAACCGCTACCATAGCGAGACCGAGATGATGCGCTACATGCACGCCCTGGAGCGTAAAGATCTGGCGCTGAACCAGGCGATGATCCCGCTGGGCTCCTGCACCATGAAGCTGAACGCCGCGGCGGAGATGATCCCCATCACCTGGCCGGAGTTCGCTGAGCTGCACCCGTTCTGCCCGGTAGAGCAGGCGGAAGGGTATCATCAGATGATCGCTCAGCTCTCCGACTGGCTGGTGAAACTGACCGGCTATGACGCCGTCTGCATGCAGCCGAACTCCGGCGCGCAGGGCGAATATGCTGGCCTGCTGGCGATTCGCCACTATCACGAGAGCCGCAACGAAGGCCATCGCGATATCTGCCTGATCCCAAGCTCCGCGCACGGCACCAACCCGGCTTCCGCGCAGATGGCGGGTATGCAGGTGGTGGTGGTCGCGTGCGACAAAAACGGCAACATCGATCTCGCCGACCTGCGTGAAAAAGCAGAGCAGGCGGGGGCGAATCTCTCCTGCATCATGGTCACCTATCCGTCGACCCACGGCGTATATGAAGAGACCATTCGCGAAGTGTGCGAGATCGTGCACCAGTTCGGCGGCCAGGTTTACCTTGACGGCGCCAACATGAACGCCCAGGTCGGGATCACCTCTCCGGGCTTTATCGGCGCTGACGTTTCGCACCTCAACCTGCATAAAACGTTCTGCATTCCGCACGGCGGCGGCGGCCCGGGTATGGGCCCAATCGGCGTGAAAGTGCACCTGGCGCCGTTCGTGCCGGGTCACAGCGTGGTGCAGATTGAAGGGATGCTGACCCGTCAGGGCGCGGTTTCCGCTGCGCCGTTCGGCAGCGCGTCCATCCTGCCGATCAGCTGGATGTATATCCGTATGATGGGCGCGGAAGGGCTGAAGCAGGCGAGCCAGAACGCGATCCTTAACGCCAACTACATCGCTACCCGTCTGAAAGACGCCTACCCGGTGCTCTACACCGGTCGCGATGGTCGCGTGGCGCACGAATGTATTCTCGATATTCGTCCGCTGAAAGAAGAGACCGGCATTAGCGAGCTGGATATCGCCAAGCGCCTGATCGACTTTGGCTTCCATGCGCCGACCATGTCCTTCCCGGTAGCGGGTACGCTGATGGTTGAGCCGACGGAATCGGAAAGCAAGGTGGAGCTGGACCGCTTTATCGACGCGATGCTGGCGATCCGCGCGGAGATCGACCGCGTCAAAGCCGGTGAATGGCCGCTGGAAGACAACCCGCTGGTGAACGCGCCGCATACCCAGGGTGAGATCGTTGGGGAATGGAACCATCCGTACAGCCGCGAGCTGGCGGTATTCCCGGCGGGTCTGCACAACAAATACTGGCCGACGGTGAAACGCCTGGACGACGTGTACGGCGACCGTAATCTGTTCTGCTCCTGCGTGCCGATGAGCGAATATCAGTAACGTGCGGAATTAGCTATACTTTTAAAGGCGCTGCGGCGCCTTTACTTTTTGGGAGAGAAGCATGGGGATAGCACTGATTAGCGGCGCGAGCCGCGGAATAGGCCGGGCGACGGCGCTGCTGCTGGCGCAGGAAGGGTATACTGTCGCGGTCAATTATCATCACAATATTAACGCTGCCACCGAGGTGGTGAATACCATTGTTGCCGCCGGCGGCAAAGCCACGGCGCTGCGGGCGGATATCAGTGATGAAGCGCAGGTGATGGCGATGTTTGAGGCGATTGACCGCATGGGCGAGCCGCTGACGGCGCTGGTCAACAACGCCGGGATCCTCTTTACCCAGTGTACGGTGGAGAGCCTGAGCGCCGAGCGCATTAACCGCGTGCTGGCGACCAACGTGACCGGCTATTTCCTCTGCTGCCGCGAGGCGGTCAAGCGCATGGCGCATCAGCATGGCGGCAAGGGCGGGGCGATAGTTAACGTGTCGTCGGCGGCGTCGCGCCTTGGCTCGCCGGGAGAATATGTAGATTACGCCGCGTCGAAAGGGGCGGTGGATACCCTGACCACCGGGCTGGCGCTGGAGGTGGCGGCGCAGGGGATCCGGGTAAATGGCGTGCGCCCTGGGCTGATTTATACCGAGATGCACGCCTCCGGCGGCGAACCGGGGCGCGTGGATCGGGTGAAGCATTCGCTGCCGATGCGGCGCGGCGGTCAGCCGGAAGAGGTCGCTCAGGCCATTGCCTGGCTGCTGAGCGACAAAGCGTCCTATGTGACGGGCAGTTTCCTCGAACTGGCGGGCGGTAAATAACCCGCTGATGTCAATTGCCCGGCGGCGCTGCGTTTGCCGGGCATGGGGGTAAGGCGAACGGTAGGCCGGGTAAGGCGTAGCCGTCACCCGGCATAAAGTCCGGTAAAGTGGCTGACCTACCAGGAGGCCAGCCACAGCCGTAGACGCATTCCCCAGCCGCTGGTCCAGCCGGTGGTGACCGACTTCACCTCGCCTCGATAAATCACCACCAGCGTTGGCGTCACCCGAATGTCCCACCGCCGCGCCAGCTGGCCGCTCGGGTCATTCACCGTCGGCAGCGCCAGTTTCTTTTTGGCAAGCCACGTCTCCAGCGCGGCGTTATCGCCGGATCGCAGGGCCACGGTCAGCACATTGCCGCCATCGGCGGCAAGCGATGCCACCGACGGCGTGGTGTAGCGACAGACCCCGCACCAGGTGGCCCAGACGTACAGCAGCAGCGGCTTTTGCTGGCTCATGGCGTTCAGATCCACCGTCCTGCCGTCGAGGGTGTGCAGCGATGTGGCGCTGACGTTTTGCGGCAGCGCGGGCTGGCGAAAATAATCCACCGCCAGGCCCACCGCCGCGCCAATCAGCAGCCACACCGCCAGCTCACGCAGCCAGCGCCTGAGCTTACTGGCCACGGGCTTTCGCCAGCTGCTCTTTCACCAGCCCCTCCAGTTCGTCAGCAGGGATCGCCCCGGCCACCATCTGATCGCCGATGATGGTCGCCGGCGTGCCCTGAATATTCAGCACCTGCGACAAAATCAGGTTCATCTTCAGCGAATCCATGGTCTTGTCATCGAGACTGATGCTGTCGGTGGCGGTTTTCTTCTGCGCCGCGGCGATGCTAGCGTCATCGTGATAGCCTTTTTTCGCCATCAGCCGCTGATGCAGCGCCCAGAACTTATCGGGCTGCTGGCGCCAGGTAGAGAGCGCCGCTTTGGCGGCATTGACCGAACTTTGCCCCTTGAACGGCAGCAGCTTCACGATCAGCTGGACGTCCGGGTTATCGTGGACGATTTTTTCCAGCATCGGATCAAACTGTTTACAGTAAGGACAGTTGTAATCGGTAAACGAGACGATCGTCAGCTTCGGCGCTTTGGCGCCGGTGCGCGGGCTGTTCGGATCGTTAAACAGCAGCTGCGCCAGCTGGTCATTACCGTTTGCTGGTGGTTCTTCCGCCGGGGCGGCGAAGCTGAAGGCGGATACGCACAGCAGCAATAAGGCGGTGATAGCTCTCATGTTAGTTTCCTTTGGCGGCGGACAGGGTGGCGAGGAGGTGTTCGCGATCTAACAGCGCAGGCAGGATCTCTCCCTGCGGCAATCCCGGTCCGTAAATCTGGTTAAACGGCACCGCGGCGCTGCCGCGGTCGGTTAAAAACTGACTAATCGTGGCGGAGGGGCGGCTCCAGTCGCCGCGCAGGGCGACCACGTCCGGCGCTAACAGCGCCTGCTGGACGTCATCGCGCAGCAGCACGTTGTATTTATTGGCTTTACAGGTCACGCACCAGTCGGCGGTGACATCAATAAACACCCGCTTATGTTCCGCCAGGGCGCTGGCGATAGCCTGCTCGCTGAGCGGCTGCCAGTTAACCCGGTCGCGGCGCGGGCCCTCGCCGTCAGGCCGGGAGACAAAGGCGACGGCGCCGGCCACCACGATGGCCAGAGCCCCTGCGCACAGCGCTGTCCGCCAGCGGTAGCGCCAGGCGGTGGCCAGCAGCAGGGCTACGGTCAGTATCACCAGCAGGGTAAGCACCGGGGTACGGCCGATGTGGATCGTCAGCAGGCTGACCAGCCATAGCGCCGAGCCCAGCATCATCACCCCCAGCGCCACCCGCAGATGATTCATCCAGCGGCCTGGGCGCGGAAGGCGTTGCGCCAGCCCCGGCCAGGCGACGATCAGCAGCCACGGCAGGCTCATACCGATCCCCATGGCGAAGAAAATCCCCCACAGCAGCGGCAGCGGCGCCACCAGCGCCACCGACACGGCGGTGCCAAGGAACGGCGCGGTGCAGGGCGTCGCCAGCAGGGTGGCGAAGGCGCCCTGCCAGAAATGGCCCATTAAGCCGTTGCCGCCTCGGGTGGCGAGGAAGGTGCTGGCGGTGGAGGAGAGGCGGATTTCGAACAGCCCCAGCAGACTGGCGCTGAACAGGACCATCAACAGCGCCATGGCGCCGATAAACCACGGGTTCTGGAACTGGATCCCCCAGCCGAGCGCCTGATTACCCAGGCGTAGCGCGGTCATCATCAGCGCCAGCGCCAGGAACGAGACGACGATCCCGCACGCCGAGGCGAGGAACTGTCGGCGCACCGCGCCGCGTTCGCGATGTTCGGTTTGCACCAGCGAGCCGAGCTTCATCGCCAGCACCGGCAGGACGCAGGGCATCACATTGAGGATAAGCCCCCCGGCCAGCGCCATCAGTAGCACCCAGCCTAACGCCGCTCCCGGCGCGGCGCTGCCTGCGCTGATAGCGAGCTGGCTTTCCTGTGCCTGGCCGCTATCCGCCAGCACCAGCGACAACGTTTTACCGCGTAGATCCGGCGCCGCTTCGCCCCAGCTGTCGGTGACCGGCACGCTGGCGGTCAGCGTATCGCCGCGGGTGGTAAAGCTCGGCTTGCCGAAATCGACATCCTCCATGCTGTCGATAAACAGCGCTGGCTGCCGCCAGCCGGCATCACGGCGGGCGGTCACCGTAAGTTTGCCGCTGACGTAGCTGGCGCTCAGCTGCGAAGTCAGGCCATCGCGCAGCGGCAGCGTGCCCATCGCACGGGTGTAATCGTAGGCAAAACCCTCCCCTGGCGGGGCCGTCATATCCAGCGAAAAGGGATAGTCAGTGAGAATGCAGACATTGCTGCAGGTGGATAATGTCAGTACGCCGCTGAGCGTCGGCGGTATCTTCCCGCGCAGGGTCATCGGGAAGCTGACGTCGCCGTGATACCCCTGAGTGGAAATGCCCGCAACGTCGAAACGCTGCGGCGTCGGCCAGCGCCAGTCAACCGCCAGCGGCGTGCCCCAGGCGATAGCCGGCGCGATGCCGCCTTCCCCTGGCGAGCGCCAGTAGGTTTTCCAGCCCTTTTCCAGCGCCACGTCTAAAAGCAGGCGGGTATCGCCATTGCTCTCGGTTTGCGCCCGCAGGCGCACGCTGGCGTGTTGATTATCGGCGGCGCGTAGCCAGCCGCTGTCGGCGGCCTGGCTGACGGGCAGCCATAGCCAAAGCAGGCAGACCAGTAGTCGCCTGAATAACATAGACATAAATTTGCTCCATAAATGATGAATTAACCTGAACTGTCAGGAAAATCACTCACTCACGGAAGACGCATAATCGCAGATGCACCCGCAATCGGGGCGGGGAGATAACGCGGGGAGGCCACTGGCGTTCGATACGCGGCGGGATCGCCGCCAGCAGCAGGGTGATAGCCAACAGCGCCCCTTCGAACAGCATCGGCGGGACGGCCATCAGCGACTTGGCGCTGAGCTCGCACGGCGTGACCGGCGCGTCGGCCTTTTCCTGGGTTTGCTGTAGCGACGGGCTGTCGGCAGCGAGGTTCATGACCAGCGCGTGCATCCCGGCCATTCGCTGGGCGGTGCAGACCAGCACCACCAGACAGGCCAGGAGGACAAAAAGAATGGCTTTGCGTTGTCGCTTAATCATGAGCGCCTCAAATATTCACGAGGCCTATCTTATCGGGCGAACGCGTTTTGGCAATGGTAAAGCTGTAAAGAAGTGTCTGGCGGATAAGCGATTTGCCCTCCCCGGCCGGGAGAGGGCAGTCAATTACAGATTCTCACCGTTGCTGGCGATGACCTCTTTGTACCAGTTGAAGCTCTTCTTGCGCGAGCGGGACATATCGCCGGTGCCGTCGTCGTGTTTGTTGACGTAGATGAAGCCGTAGCGTTTGCTGTACTGGCCGGTGGTGAAGGAGACGCAGTCGATGCAGCCCCACGGGGTATAGCCCATCAGATCGACGCCGTCGTAGGTGACGGCTTTCATCATCTCTTCGACGTGGGCGCGCAGGTAGTCAATGCGGTAGTCATCGTTGATGCTGCCGTCGGCTTCGACTTTGTCGTAGGCGCCAAAGCCGTTCTCGACGATAAACAGCGGCTTCTGGTAGCGCTCATACAATTCACACAGGGAATAGCGCAGACCGACCGGGTCAATCTGCCAGCCCCAGTCGGAGGCTTTGACGTGCGGATTCGGCACGCTGCCTTCGAAGCCGGAAATGGCGTCGCCGGTGCCGCCTTCGGCTTTCACCGCGTTGGTCATGTAGTAGCTGAAGCCAAGATAAGCGCAGGTGCCTTCGCGCAGGATCTGCGCGTCGCCATCTTCCATCTGGATGTTGAAGCCGCGGCGCTCCCACTCATTCAGCACATAGCTCGGATAGTAACCGCGCAGCTGAACGTCGGTAAAGACGTAGCGCTCGCGCATCGACTCCTGAGCAAACATCACATCTTCCGGTTTGCAGGAGTAAGGGTAGAGGGCGACCATCGCCAGCATGCAGCCGACCTGCATATCCGGGTTAATACCACGCGCCGCTTTCACCGCCAGCGCGCTGGCGACGAACTGGTGGTGCAGCACCTGGTACATGGTCTCTTCCGGGTTGTCATGCTCGGTATAAACCACCCCGGAGCAGCAGTAGCCGAACAGCGGCGCGCGCCAGTTACGCTGGTTATTGATCTCGTTGAAGGTCATCCAGTATTTCACTTTGTGCTTATAGCGCTCGAAGACCACTTCGGCGAAGCGCACAAAGAAATCGACCACTTTACGGTTGGTCCAGCCGCCGTACTGCTGCACCAGGTGCAGGGGCATCTCGAAGTGGGAGAGAGTAATCACCGGCTCGATGTTGTACTTCAGCAGCTCGTCGAACATGTCGTCGTAGAACTTCAGCCCCTCTTCATTCGGCTGGGTCTCGTCGCCCTGCGGGAAGATGCGGGTCCAGGCGATGGAGGTACGGAAGCATTTGAAGCCCATCTCGGCGAACAGTTTGATGTCTTCTTTGTAGCGGCCATAGAAATCCACCGCTTCGTGGTTGGGGTAATATTTGCCGGCTTCAACCTGGTGGGTGATTTCACGCGGCACGCCGTGCGCCCCGCCGGTCAGCACGTCGCAGATGCTCGGGCCTTTGCCGCCCTGATCCCAGCCGCCTTCAACCTGATGCGCGGCAACCGCGCCGCCCCATAAAAAATCTTTCGGAAGGGTTAATTTTTTCATCCTGGCTAATCTCTCTAATAACTATTGCTCTCGAGTCTAGCAAAGTGAAATTGAATGTCACGATATAACAAATTACGCCAAACGTAATATGTTACATCGAAAAAACAGGCTGTTATTTTTAGCTGATTTTGCGCGCTAATTTACGTCCGAGCGTTTCGAGAATATAGATCACTGGAATTTGCGTCGTAATATCGTAGACACCGCCAATGCGCGTCTGCGGCACGTGCCAGGAGAGATTGAAATCGGCCAGTTTGGCCAGCCGCGAGTGTTCGTGACTGGTAATGGACATCACCTTGCAGCGGTGCAGGCTGAACTGGCTGGCGAAGCGCAGGATCTCTTCCGTCTCGCCGGAGACGGAAAGCACGATCGCCAGCGCGTTACGGGCCATATCGTTAGTCACCGGAAAATAGGGGTCATCAATATGATTACTAAATTTCCCGACGTTGGAGAAGAAGCGGGCGCCATATTTCGCCAGCGCGCCCGAGGTGCCTGCGCCGACGAAAATAATACGTTCGGAGGCGAGAATAATATCGACGGCCTGCTCGAGTAATTCATCGAACTCGTCATTATTAACGCTTTTAAAAAAGCTCATGATTTCGCTGGCGCCGATATTTGCCTGTTGAGGCTCGTTCTGCTCAAGATATAATTTAAAGCGCACGCGAAATTCAGAGTAGCCCTCGCACTGCAGTTTGCGGCAGAAGCGCAACACGGTGGTGGTGGAGACGCCGGCGGCTTCGGCCAGTTCGCGGATGGTCATGTACATCACTTTGTCACGATTCTTAATGACGTAGTGGTAGACCATCATCTCAAGATTATTGAGACTGGCGACAGCGGCGTGGGAGAACATACTCACAGTGGCGAACTCACAATTCATAATGACCAGGACGGAATTATATCATGCAGGCTAATGACATTACCTTTTTTCAGCGCTTTCAGGAGGACATCCTCGCCGGGCGCAAAACGATCACCATTCGCGATGCGGCGGAGTCGCACTTTAAGCCCGGCGATGTGCTGCGCGTCGGGCGCTATGAAGACGACGGCTATTTTTGCACCATCGCCGTGACCGCGACCTCGACGGTGACTCTCGACACGCTGACCGACCAGCATGCTCAACAGGAGAATATGACCCTCGGGCAGCTGCGTCAGGTCATCAGCGACATCTATCCTGGCGAGAACCAGTTTTATGTCATTGAATTCAAAACACTTTAAGATAAAAATGAACAGCTGTGAGTTGAAATAAAATTGTAACTTTATGATTTTAATGTGTTTACAAATATACATCGTTTTATTTTAGCTAACAGGTGTTCACTGGAATCATTCTCAGTTACCCTAAGTGGGCAATGAAAGCGTTCTTGTTTTCACGGAGTCAAATATGGTGCGCAAACCATTAATCACTCAGGGATATTCTCTGGCAGAGGAAGTTGCCAACAGCATCAGTCACGGGATCGGGCTGGTGTTCGGTATCGTCGGCCTCGTGCTCTTGCTGGTGCAGGCGGTGGACACTAACGCCAGCGCGACGGCGATCACCAGCTACAGTCTGTACGGCGGCAGCATGATTATGCTGTTTCTCGCCTCCACGCTCTATCACGCGATCCCGCATCAGCGGGCGAAACAGTGGCTGAAAAAGTTCGACCACTGCGCCATCTACTTGTTAATCGCCGGGACCTATACGCCGTTTTTGCTGGTAGGGTTGAACTCGCCGCTGGCGAAGGGGCTGATGATCGTCATCTGGAGCCTGGCGCTGCTGGGGATCCTGTTTAAGCTGACCATCGCGCACCGCTTTAAAATCCTGTCGCTGGTGACCTATCTGACCATGGGCTGGCTGTCGCTTATCGTGGTCTATCAGCTGGCGGTAAAGCTGGCGGTGGGCGGCGTGACGCTGCTGGCGGTCGGCGGGGTGGTGTACTCGCTGGGGGTTATCTTCTACGTCTGCAAACGTATTCCCTATAACCACGCTATCTGGCACGGCTTCGTGCTCGGCGGCAGCGTGTGTCACTTCCTGGCGATCTATCTGTACGTCGGCCAGTCCTGATAAACATCCCACGGTGGCGCTGCGCTTACCGTGGCTACGGTTATCTGCGGCCTGGAAATCCCACGGTGGCGCTACGCTTACCGTGGCTACGGTATTTGCAGTCAAGTAGCCCGGCTAAGGCGCGAGCGCCGCAAGCCGGGAGTCATAACGCTTTATTACGCGTCTTCCAGTGAATAGGGCAGCGGTTCGATGCGCAGGCTGCCGGCATCGTCGCGCACGCGGAACACGCTGTCCGGCTCCATATCGTTATTCATCACCACCTGCACCAGCAGCTGGCCATCATCCAGCTGTACCGCCGCAAGCACCGTACCGGTGCGGCGCCAGTTTTCGCCCATCTTCAGCTCCAGATCTTCTCCGGCCTCCGGCACCCGGCTGGCGGTACCTGACAGCGTCCACAGCGCGCGCTTATTGGCGCCGCGGAATTTCGCCCTGGCGACCATTTCCTGGCCGGTATAGCAGCCTTTTTTGAAGCTGATACCGCCCAGCGCCTGCAGGTTGGTGGCCTGCGGAATGAACTGCCCGCTGTTGGCGCTGTCGATAACCGGCAGACCGGCTTCAATATTCAGCGCCAGCCACTGCTGGCTGTTGTTGAGCTGCACTTCGCCACGCAGCGCGTCGGTGACGCGATTGGCGGTGTCGACATCGGTCACCAGCAGGAAGCGTTCGCCCGGGTGTTCAAACCACAGCAGGCTGGTGGCGCCTTCGCTAATCACCGGCGTCGCGGCGTCGGGCAGGGCGGCGAACAGCGGCGCCAGCGCGGCGCGCGCCTGGAAGCCGGCCACCCCCAGCAGAACCAGATCGTCGTTGGCGGCGATGGTGACTTTGGAGAAGACGGCATATTTTTTCAGCTCGGTCAGCTGCGCGTCGCGCAGGCTGCGGCGCTCAATCCACGCGAAGCCGCCGTCGCGGCGGAATACGCGCAGGTTGCTCCACATCTTGCCTTTGGCGTCACAGTGGGCGGCAAGCAGATGCTGGGCATCGGTGAGACTGCTCACATCGGCGGTAATCTGCCCCTGCAGATATTTTTCGCTGTCCGGTCCGCTAATTGTCGCCAGCGCCCAGTCATCCAGGGTCATCAGCGTTAACGGCAGACGAGCGGAAGAGGAAGGCTGACGCGGAGGAAAAGGTGTAAAAGCCATAGTCATATCCTGAATCGCTTAACGCAGTGTGTGTGACCAATGGTAAAAGAGCTATAGTGCATTGCAAGCGCTTTCAACAGGCCATTTGTGCGCTGACGTTTGGTGACGGCCTGACGCGGGAAAACAATAAGCCCATCATTATTTTATGGTTTTTATGGAAGGATGCTCGCATTCAGCGATATTCCTGTAAAGTTACGGCAGAAAACGGGTTAAACTAACCTATATTTTGCTGCTGGAAGGTCAACATGGACATTAACAATAAAGCACGTATCCACTGGGCATGCCGCCGCGGGATGCGCGAACTCGACATCTCCATCATGCCGTTCTTTGAGTATGAGTACGATACCCTCAGCGACGCTGACAAACAGCTGTTCATTCGCCTGCTGGAAAATGACGATCCGGATCTGTTCAACTGGCTGATGAACCACGGCAAACCGGCCGATGCGGAGCTGCAGCGGATGGTAACCTTAATTCAGACACGGAATCGGGAACGTGGTCCTGTGGCAATCTGATCTCCGTATCTCCTGGCGCGCGCAGTGGTTTTCCCTGCTGCTCCACGGCGTTGTGGCGGCGCTGGTGCTGCTGGTTCCCTGGCCGTTAAGCTACACCCCGATCTGGCTGCTGCTGCTGTCGCTGGTGGTCTTTGACTGTGTGCGCAGCCAGCGACGGATCCATGCCCGTCGCGGGGAGATAAAACTGCTCACCGATTCCCGGCTGCGCTGGCAAAACGCCGAATGGGAGATCCTCGGGACGCCGTGGGTCATCAACAGCGGTATGCTGCTGCGTTTGCGCCATGTCGATACCCGACGCGGTCAGCATCTGTGGCTGGCGGCGGACAGCATGGATCCCGGAGAGTGGCGGGATCTGCGCCGGCTGGTGCTGCAAAAACCGGCGCAGGAGTAAGCGGCGTCAGGAGAAGTGTTCGGCCATTTCGCCGAGGATCTGCTCGCACCAGCTCTGGATGCGCTCGTCGCTCAGGTCGTACTGGTTGGTTTCATCCAGCGCCAGGCCAACGAACAGTTGGCCATCAGCGATCACCGGTTTCGGGCTGGTGAACTCATAGCCTTCGGTTGGCCAGTAGCCGACAAACTTCACGCCTTTGGTCGCCAGCTTGTCATGCAGCATGCCCAGCGCGTCAAGGAACCATTCGCCATAGCCCAGCTGATCGCCCATGCCGTACAGCGCGACGATTTTGCCCTCCAGGTCCAGGGTGTCCAGCTGGTCCCAAACCGCTTCCCAGTCTTCCTGAATTTCGCCGAAATCCCAGGTCGGGATGCCGAGGATCAGTACATCGTACTGGCTCATCAGGGCGGGGGAGTCATCTTTCAGATTGTGCAACGTCACCAGCTCAGGGCCGATGATATCGCGGATTTTCTCCGCGGCCATTTCGGTGTAGCAGGTACTGGAGCCGTAAAACAGACCTATATTCATCGCGTAAACATCTCGATTCTTGCTGTGAATGGCGGGCAGTGTACCAGAAAGGCGTCCTCTTAAGGCATAATGAGAGCGTTTAACGAACAAAGAGGCCGATGTGAAACAGGATCTGGCACTAATCGAACAGTTTCTCGATGCCCTTTGGCTGGAGCGCAATCTGGCGGAGAATACGCTCAGCGCCTACCGTCGCGATTTGACGATGCTCGTGGAGTGGCTGCACCATCGCGGCCTGTCGCTGGCAAGCGTCGGCAGCGACGACCTGCAGGCGCTGCTGGCCGAGCGGCAGTCCGGCGGCTATAAAGCCACCAGCACCGCGCGCCTGCTGAGCGCCGTGCGTCGTTTCTTCCAGCATCTGTACCGGGAAAAAATTCGCCCGGACGACCCCAGCGCGCTGCTGGCCTCGCCGAAGCTGCCGCAGCGGCTGCCGAAGGATCTCAGTGAGGCGCAGGTTGAGCGTCTGCTGCAGGCCCCGCTGGTGGAGCAGCCGTTGGAGTTGCGCGACAAAGCGATGCTGGAGGTGCTGTATGCCACCGGCCTGCGCGTCTCGGAGCTGGTGGGGCTGACGATGAGCGACATCAGCCTGCGGCAGGGCGTGCTGCGGGTGGTGGGCAAAGGCAACAAAGAGCGGCTGGTGCCGCTGGGGGAAGAGGCGGTACTGTGGGTGGAAAATTACCTCGAGTATGGTCGCCCCTGGCTGCTGAACGGCGTGGCGTCGGATGTCTTATTTCCCAGCCAGCGCGCCCAGCAGATGACGCGTCAGACCTTCTGGCACCGGATTAAACACTATGCCGTGCTGGCGGGGATCGACAGCGAAAAGCTCTCCCCGCACGTGTTGCGCCATGCGTTCGCCACGCATTTGCTCAATCATGGCGCCGACCTGCGCGTGGTGCAGATGCTGTTAGGACACAGCGATCTCTCCACCACGCAGATCTACACCCACGTGGCGACCGAGCGTCTGCGACAACTTCATCAACAGCACCACCCGCGGGCGTGAGTGCTGAACAAAAGGACTGAGTATGAAAAAAGGTTTATTGATGTTCACCCTGCTGGCGGCTTCCCTTTCCGGGGCGGCGCATGCCGATAGCGCGGCAATTAAACAGTCGCTGGCGAAGCTGGGTGTGCAGAGCACCGATATTCAACCGTCGCCGGTTTCCGGGATGAGCACGGTGCTGACCGACAGCGGCGTACTGTATGTCACCGACGACGGCAAGCACATCATCCAGGGGCCGATGTACGACGTGAGCGGCGCGCAGCCGGTCAATGTCACTAACCAGCTGCTGCTGGGTAAACTGAACGCGCTGAGCAACGAAATGATTGTCTACAAAGCGCCGAAGGAGCAGCACGTCATTACCGTCTTCACCGACATCACCTGCGGTTATTGCCACAAGCTGCATGAGCAGATGAGCGACTACAACGCGCTGGGGATCACCGTGCGCTATCTCGCCTTCCCGCGCCAGGGACTGCAGAGCCAGGCGGAGCAGGATATGAAGGCCATCTGGTGCGCGAAAGATCGCAACAAAGCGCTGGATGACGCTATGAACGGCAAGGGCGTGCAGCCGGCGAGCTGCAGCGTGGATATCGCTAAACACTACACCCTTGGCGTGCAGATGGGCGTCAACGGTACCCCGGCGATGGTCCTCAGCAACGGCATGGTGCTGCCGGGCTATCAGGGGCCGAAAGAGCTGAAGGCGTTCCTCGACGAGCATAAAAAACAGACAAGCGGTAACTGATTCGCGTGAAACAACAGATACAACTACGCCGCCGCGAGGCGGTTGACGGCGTCGATTTACCCGCCGATCTGCCGCCGCTGCTGCAGCGGCTGTATGCCAGCCGCGGGGTGCGCAGCGCCCAGGAGCTGGAGCGCAGCGTCAAAGGCATGCTGCCGTGGACGCAGCTCACCGGCGTTGAAAAAGCGGTCGGGATGCTGCACGACGCTTTCCAGAAAGGGTTGCACATTGTCGTAGTCGGCGATTTTGACGCCGACGGCGCCACCAGCACCGCGCTCAGCGTGCTGGCCCTGCGCGCGCTGGGCTACGGCAACGTCTCCTACCTGGTGCCGAACCGTTTTGAAGACGGCTACGGCTTGAGCCCGGAAGTGGTCGATCAGGCCCACGCCCGCGGCGCGCAGATGATCATGACCGTCGACAACGGGATCTCGTCCCATGCCGGCGTCGAGCATGCCCATGCGCTGGGGATCCCGGTGCTGGTAACCGATCACCACCTGCCGGGGGAGACGCTGCCGGCGGCGGAGGCCATCGTTAACCCTAACCTGCGCGATTGCGACTTTCCGTCGAAATCGCTGGCCGGGGTCGGGGTGGCGTTCTATCTGATGCTGGCGCTGCGCACCTTTCTGCGTGATAACGGCTGGTTCGATGCCCGCGGCATCGCCGCGCCGAACCTTGCCGAGCTGCTGGATCTGGTGGCGCTTGGCACCGTTGCCGACGTCGTGCCGCTGGATGCTAACAATCGTATTCTCACCTGGCAGGGGTTAAGCCGCATTCGCGCTGGCAAATGTCGGCCCGGCATTAAGGCGCTGCTGGAGATTGCCAACCGCGATCCGCAAAAGCTGGCGGCCAGCGACCTCGGTTTTGCCCTCGGGCCGCGCCTGAACGCGGCGGGGCGGCTGGACGACATGTCGGTCGGCGTCGCGCTGCTGCTGTGCGATAACATTGGCGAAGCGCGCGTGTTAGCCAATGAGCTTGACGCGCTCAACCAGACGCGCAAAGAGATCGAGCAGGGGATGCAGGCGGAAGCGCTAACGCTCTGTCAGCAGCTGGAACGCAGTAGCGACACCCTGCCCGGCGGGCTGGCGATGTACCATCCGCAGTGGCACCAGGGGGTGGTCGGCATCCTCGCCTCGCGAATTAAGGAACGTTTCCACCGGCCGGTGATCGCCTTTGCGCCCACCGGCGACGGTACGCTGAAAGGCTCCGGCCGCTCCATACAGGGGCTGCATATGCGCGATGCGCTGGAGCGTCTCGATACGCTCTATCCGGGGCTGATCCTGAAGTTCGGCGGCCACGCGATGGCGGCAGGATTATCGCTGGAAGAGGCGCGCTTTGAGGAGTTTCAGCAGCGCTTTGGCGAGCTGGTGACCGAGTGGCTGGATCCCGCGCTGTTACAGGGCGAGGTCGTTTCCGACGGGCCGCTGGCGGCGGCGGAGATGAGCATGGAAGTGGCGCAGATGCTGCGCGACGCCGGGCCGTGGGGACAGATGTTCCCGGAACCGCTGTTTGACGGCCGTTTCCGCCTGCTGCAGCAGCGGCTGGTGGGCGAGCGTCACCTGAAGGTGATGGTCGAGCCGGTTGACGGCGGCCCGCTGCTGGACGGTATCGCCTTCAACGTGGATACTTCCATCTGGCCCGACAACGGCGTGCGTGAAGTCCAGTTAGCCTACAAGCTCGACATCAATGAGTTCCGCGGCAACCGCAGCCTGCAGCTGATCATCGATCACCTCTGGCCAAATTGACAACAGTGTATGAATAAGGGCGCGAATCCGGTAGAATTCCGCTCTTATCACCGCATTTTGACAAATCCATTAAAAGAAACCGACCATGTTTGAAATAAATCCGGTAAAAAACCGCATTCAGGACCTCACGGAGCGCTCCGACGTTCTTAGGGGGTATCTTTGACTACGATGCCAAGAAAGAGCGTCTCGAAGAAGTAAACGCCGAGCTGGAACAGCCGGACGTCTGGAATGAACCTGAACGCGCTCAGGCGCTGGGTAAAGAGCGTTCTTCCCTGGAAGCCATCGTAGATACCCTGGATCAGATGTCCCAGGGGCTGGAAGACGTTGCCGGCCTGCTGGATCTGGCCGTGGAAGCGGACGACGAAGAGACCTTCAACGAAGCCGTCGCCGAGCTGGATACGCTGGAAGAGAAGCTGGCGCAGCTTGAGTTCCGCCGCATGTTCTCCGGCGAATACGACAACGCCGATTGCTACCTCGATATTCAGGCAGGCTCCGGCGGCACCGAAGCCCAGGACTGGGCCAGCATGCTGATGCGCATGTACCTGCGCTGGGCGGAAGCGCGCGGCTTTAAGACCGAGATCATCGAAGAGTCCGAAGGTGAAGTCGCGGGCATTAAATCCGTGACCATCAAGATCATTGGCGATTACGCTTACGGCTGGCTGCGTACCGAAACCGGCGTTCATCGTCTGGTGCGTAAGAGCCCGTTCGATTCCGGCGGCCGCCGTCATACCTCCTTTAGCTCTGCGTTCGTTTACCCGGAAGTTGAAGACGATATCGATATCGAAATTAACCCGGCCGACCTGCGCATCGACGTTTACCGCGCCTCCGGCGCCGGTGGGCAGCACGTTAACCGTACAGAATCCGCGGTGCGTATTACCCACATCCCGACCGGGTTGGTGACGCAGTGCCAGAACGACCGTTCGCAGCACAAGAACAAAGACCAGGCCATGAAGCAGATGAAAGCGAAGCTTTATGAGCTGGAGATGCAGAAGAAAAATGCCGAGAAGCAGGCGATGGAAGACAACAAGTCCGATATCGGCTGGGGCAGCCAGATCCGCTCTTACGTGCTGGATGACTCGCGTATTAAAGATCTGCGTACCGGGGTGGAAACCCGCAACACTCAGGCGGTGCTCGACGGCAGCCTGGACCAATTTATCGAAGCAAGTTTGAAAGCAGGGTTATGAGGAACCAACATGTCTGAACAACAAGCACAGGGCGCTGACGCGGCAATTGACCTTAATAATGAACTGAAAACCCGTCGCGAGAAGCTGGCTGCGCTGCGTGAGCAGGGCGTCGCTTTCCCGAACGATTTCCGTCGTGACCATACCTCTGACCAACTGCACGCTGACTTCGATGCCAAAGAAAACGAAGAGCTGGAAGCGCTGAACGTTGAAGTGGCCGTGGCTGGCCGCATGATGACCCGCCGTATCATGGGTAAAGCGTCCTTCGTCACCCTGCAGGACGTTGGCGGTCGCATCCAGCTGTACGTAGCGCGCGATGACCTGGCGGAAGGCGTTTACAACGACCAGTTCAAAAAATGGGATCTCGGCGACATCATCGCCGCCCGCGGTAAGCTGTTCAAGACCAAAACCGGTGAGCTGTCTATCCACTGCACCGAGCTGCGTCTGCTGACCAAAGCCCTGCGCCCGTTACCGGACAAGTTCCATGGCCTGCAGGATCAGGAAGCGCGCTATCGTCAGCGTTACCTCGACCTGATCTCCAACGATGAATCGCGCAACACCTTTAAAGTGCGTTCGCAGATCCTGGCGGGTATCCGTCAGTTCATGGTTGGCCGCGGCTTTATGGAAGTGGAAACCCCGATGATGCAGGTGATCCCGGGCGGCGCCTCCGCGCGTCCGTTCATCACCCATCATAACGCGCTGGATCTGGACATGTACCTGCGTATCGCGCCGGAACTGTACCTCAAGCGCCTGGTCGTGGGCGGTTTCGAACGCGTCTTCGAGATCAACCGTAACTTCCGTAACGAAGGGATCTCCGTTCGTCATAACCCAGAGTTCACCATGATGGAACTCTACATGGCCTATGCGGACTATAAAGATCTGATCGAGCTGACCGAATCCCTGTTCCGCACCCTGGCGCAGGACATTCTCGGCAACACCGAAGTGCCTTACGGCGACCAGGTGTTCGACTTCGGCAAGCCGTTTGAAAAACTGACCATGCGCGAAGCAATCAAGAAATACCGTCCGGAAACCGAGATGGCGGATCTGGATAACTTCGATTCCGCGAAAGCGATCGCTGAGTCTATCGGCATCAAAGTGGAGAAGAGCTGGGGTCTGGGCCGTATCGTGACCGAGATCTTCGAAGAAGTGGCGGAAGCCCACCTGATCCAGCCGACCTTCATCACCGAATACCCGGCGGAAGTTTCTCCGCTGGCGCGCCGTAACGACGTCAACCCGGAAATCACCGACCGCTTTGAATTCTTCATTGGCGGCCGTGAGATCGGTAACGGCTTTAGCGAGCTGAATGACGCCGAAGATCAGGCGCAGCGCTTCCAGGACCAGGTTGATGCGAAAGCCGCAGGCGACGACGAAGCGATGTTCTATGACGAAGACTATGTCACCGCGCTGGAGCACGGCCTGCCGCCGACCGCCGGTCTGGGTATTGGTATCGACCGCATGGTGATGCTGTTCACCAACAGCCACACCATCCGCGACGTGATCCTGTTCCCGGCAATGCGTCCGCAGAAATAATCGCGTCTTGTGAAATGCAAAAACCCGGCTTGCCGGGTTTTTTTATGTCTGACGTGAGGCCTGAAGGCTGGCGGCGTAAATGTCTTATCCGGGCTACGCAACAGCGCAGAGCCGTCGGCCTGCGCAAGCGTAGCGCCGCCAGGCAACGATGACAGGTACGGAGTCGCTTTTTGCGCCGGGTGGCGGCTGCGAGAATAGTTAGCTTACCCGCGCACACGCGCAACAAAGTCGGTCAGCGCCTGGCGAGCGTCCCGATTTTCCGCTTCCAGCACCATCCACGGGCTAAACGCCCACGGCGTGGCGGCCAGCGCGCTTAACATCGTTGCCAGGTCAACCCACTGATAATCCATGACTTCATCGTCGTTAGGCAGCACTTCGCTCACCACGCGCGCGGCATACACCGGGCATACTTCGTTCTCAACGATGCCGTTCGGGGCGACCGCCCGGTAGCGGAAGGCCGGGTGAACCGGCACGATGTCGGCGATCTCCACGCCGAGTTCGAAGCGACAGCGGCGCGTGACGGCCTGCTCGAAGGTCTCGCCCTGCTGGGGGTGTCCGCAGACGGAGTTGGTCCACACCCCGGGCCAGGCTTTTTTGCCCAGCGAACGGCGGGTGACCAGCAATTGACCCTGCTGATTAAACAACCAGCAGGAAAACGCGAGATGTAAAGGGGTATCAAGCGTGTGGGCGGCATACTTCTCCAGCATACCGGCAGGCTGATCCTGCTCATCCAGTAAAATGACGTGTTCCCCGGCCATGACGACTCCTGAAAATAAAAAATGACCCGGCACAAACCCGCCGGGTCATGTACTCAGGCCTCTAGGGTAGCCCATAAATGGGAGAAAGGCATTACCAAAACAAGCCCTGGAGTCCGCTCTGTGAGCGGCAACGCGTCATGGCGGGCAAGCCCACCACGACGTGCGGCTCCAGCAGCAATCGCTGTCCGTCGCGGGCCGTATTCGATGGCAGGGGGATATTGGTTTCGCCATCAGGGATGACGCCCTGCGCCGCGGACTGGTATGATATTCGCCCTGGTTGCGAGGTAAGTGGTTGTGTTAAGTGCAGGATGCCTGATGATGAAACGCGTTTTTATGACACTGATGCTGGTGGTAAGCCTGGCGCTGGCCGGCTGCTCCAGCAACTCCGATTCCGGTACGACCTACACCGTCAAACGTGGCGATACCCTGTATGGCATCTCCCGCACCACCGGCACCAGCGTTCGCGATCTGGCCCGCCTGAATAATATCTCGCCGCCCTACACCATTGAGGTGGGGCAGAAGCTGAAGCTTAACGGCAGCAGTTCAACGAAGACAACGAAGAAAAAATCTTCCTCCACGCGCACGGCGGCGGTCACGCCTTCGTCCGCGGTACCTCAGTCCTCCTGGCCGCCGGTGGGACAGCGCTGCTGGCGTTGGCCGACCAGCGGCAAAGTGGTCCTGCCTTATTCCACCGCCGATGGCGGCAATAAAGGCATTGATATCGCCGGGACTCGCGGCCAGCCCGTGTACGCCGCCGGGGCGGGCAAGGTGGTCTACGTCGGCAACCAGCTGCGCGGCTACGGCAACCTGATCATGATTAAGCACAGCGAGGATTACATCACCGCCTATGCCCACAACGATAAGCTGATGGTGAATAACGGCCAGAGCGTGAAGGCCGGCCAGCAAATCGCCACCATGGGCAGTACGGATGCCGACTCAGTGCGTCTGCATTTCCAGATCCGCTACCGGGCGACGGCCATCGATCCGCTGCGCTACCTGCCGCCGCAGGGCAGTAAGCCTAAGTGCTAAAAGGTTATTTTATCGCCAGTCAGCATCCGGCGGGCTTGTCACAGGGTGCGTAAGGGCTATAATGCTTCTCGCACCTCTTCGCGGGCGTAGTTCAATGGTAGAACGAGAGCTTCCCAAGCTCTATACGAGGGTTCGATTCCCTTCGCCCGCTCCAAACTCAAGTCTTCTGAAGTCTACCCAACTCAATTTTCCGTTGATAAATAAGAAGTTATAGCATTCTGTTAGTCTATTGAACTCCGACGGAGGACTCCTCTTTGGTTGCGGGATCGGCGTTTTGCGCTGCTGGCGCTGGAGTAGTAGCGTTTAGTGATATTTTCGCACTTATCCTGTTTCCGCAGGATGAGTGATTTTACGCAACCGGCTCGCGCTGACGACGACCGATACCGCAGAGGCCGCGGCGGCGCTCCACAGCGCAACATGAATTGACCTTTCATCTGCTGCCAGCAGAACGCCTACGGCGGCGGCTCCCAGGCACTGCCCGAAAGTGCGCATAATGGATAAAACTCCGGACGCATAACTCGCGTGCTCACGAATAACGTTTGAGAGCATTTCCCGGTTATTGGGACTCTGAAAGCAGCCAAACCCTATTCCGCACACCAGACTTCGCAGGCAGATATCCCACATTGGAGGGCTGGCGGGTAACGTCGCCAGCAGGATCAAACCGACGACAAATATCACCAGCCCCAGGGTGGATATCGCCGGGGCTGATATCGTGTCCGCCCAACGGCCTGCATGCGGCGCAATCAGCACGATCCCTAACGGCCACGGCGTAAACAGCAGGGCAGACACTACCGGACTGTAGCCGTATTCGCTCTGAAACAGGAAGGGTAGCGCAATAAAGGTGATCCCCTGGCTGACAAAAGCAACCATCGATGTGAAAGCCGCGAGGGTAAAACGTTCATTTTTAAACATGCTCGGCGGCAGTAAGGGATGACCCGTACGGCGAATTTGCCAGATAAAAGCCATGCCGCTCAGCGCAGCGAGGGCCATCCAGCAAAGGCTGCCGAATTGAGAAGTAGCGTTCTGGAGGCTGTTCGCCGCCATGATCGTCGAACTCAACAGCAGCGCCGACAATATGGCGCCCACGGTGTCGAAGGGCGCCTGCATACGGATCGCATCCCGCGGCAGCGCTCTGACCGCCAGCAGTAAGGCGAGGGTGCCGGGAAGAACGTTTATCGCAAACAGCCATTGCCAGCTCAGGGTGTGAAGGATCGTACCGCCCAATACCGGGCCGATAGCGGAGCTGGAGGCAATGAGCAGGGCATGGAACCCCAGAATGCGGCCAAGTAAGCGTCCGGGAAATACGGACCTGAGTATTGCGGGGGCAATACTCAGCGTCGCCGCGCCGCCGATCCCCTGAAGCACGCGCATACCGATAAGCACTTCGGGCTTATTCGCCAGCGCGCAACCCAGTGATGTCAGGGTAAAGGTCGTCAGGCCCGCCAGAAATACGGGGCGATAACCCAGACGGGCCGCAAGCGCCGCGAATATCGCCAGCGTCAT
Organism: Klebsiella sp. JN_Kp127; assembly: GCF_040062505.1. Classification (NCBI taxonomy): domain Bacteria; kingdom Pseudomonadati; phylum Pseudomonadota; class Gammaproteobacteria; order Enterobacterales; family Enterobacteriaceae; genus Klebsiella; species Klebsiella sp. JN_Kp127. The sequence goes on along the minus strand of NZ_JBEAHS010000042.1, from coordinate 14,328 downwards.
CGCAGCCGCCAGCAGATACCCGTTGGCGAACCAGACGGCAATACCGGCAGGTACCTGCAAATCCTGAGCCATTGAGGGCAGGGCAATGTTGATCATGGTGCCATCAAACACGCCCATTAAGGTGGTGGTCATTATTGCGGCCATCACCCGTGCGCGCGCCGGGCCAGGCAGTCCTTCGTCGCCGGGTTGGCTGGAAAAGAGCGTCATCATTTGTCCTCTGAGAAGAGTGTATGGATGACAAAACTATAAAGATGGCTTTTACCGGGCGGAAGGCGCACTATTTTCACTTTATTGTTGCATCAAACGCCTTATCTTAATGTGCTGGGAGAAAGGGGAATGTCTGATCCCGATTTTAATTTGCTGGTAGCACTCGACATATTGCTGAGTGAAGCGAGTGTCGCAGGTGCGGCACGTCGTCTGAACCTCAGCACTTCAGCCATGAGCCGGACATTAAGCAGGTTACGCGATGTCACAGGAGACCCGATCCTGGTGCGCGCCGGGCGTAACATGGTACTGACCCCGTGGGCCGAAGCGACCCGGGATCGCGCCAGGCGTGCAGTGCACGATGCCAGGGCGGTATTGCAGCCCTCAACTGAAACGTTCTGCGCGCGAAGTCTGGCGCGTCTTTTTACCATCAGGGCAAACGATGGTTTTGTGGTGGCGTTTGGGCCTGCGCTCATCGCAGCGGTTGCCGACGCCGCGCCGGACGTCTGTATACGCTTCGCGCCTAAGCCGGAAAAAACGTCGCGCTATCTTCGGGAAGGGCTGGTTGATCTGGAGATTGGCGTTCAGAGTAATATGGGGCCAGAAATACGGCTGCAACGACTGTTTGAGGATCGGTTTGTTGGCGTCGTGCGTAAAGGGCACCCGCTGGCTAAGCAGGCAGAAATAGGCGTGGGTGATTATGTCGCCTGGGGCCATGTGGTAGCGTCACCCGAGGGCGCGTTGCACGGATCCGTTGACGATGCGCTGGCCGAACTGGGGACAAAACGTAAAATTGCGAGCGTCGTACCGGGATTTCCGACAGCACTGTCCGTGGCGTTGGAATCGGATCTTATCGCCATGATACCCGCACTCTATTTACTCAATCAGCAGGTAACGGACCAGGTACACGTTTTCGAGCTGCCGTTCAAAAGCCGTCGTATTACGGTATCGCAGATGTGGCACCCAAGAATGGAACGCGACCCCGGTCACCGCTGGCTGAGAGAGCAAATTCTTGCGATATGCGGTGTGGCCAGGTCAGTCATGACTAAGGAGCCTGTATAGCGATTGCTATAACATCAACTTATATTAAATTAACAACACAATACATTGATATTTAAGATAAAATAAATTAAGTGTAGTAGCTGAATTGAGATGGCGATCTCTGACCAAATAGACATGTCCGCGCTACAGTCTCGCCACAGCGATCGCGGCTTTCAAAGGATGAGACTCATGACGGCATACGGAACGGAAATTTTCTCAATGAGCGATGTGAACAGACTCACGATCGAAGTCTCCATACTTCGATAGACCGTTTATGTCCTTTCCGCGAGATTTAATCGAAAGCCCTCGTGCTACCTTTAAGCTAACTATTAACGATAAATAAAGGACAGCTTTCCTGTCCTTTATCCTTTTTTATTCAGCTTTGCTCTCGCGCGATCGCAACACTTCACCGACCACCGGGGCGGCGGTAAACGCATTTGGCCATCCCGCGTAGAACGCTGCCTGGGCGACCACTTCTCCGGCCTCTTCAGCCGAAAGCCCATTATCCATCGCCCTGTTTAGGTGGTAGCCAATCTGCGCGCTCTGTCCGGCGGCGATTAACGCGCTGACCGTCACCAGACTTCTGTCGCGGGGCGTAAGCGCGGGCCGTTGCCAGAGGTCGAGAAACAGCGGGTCGGCGGTAAATTTAACCAGGCCAGGCGAAATGGGACCGACATTTTTCTCCACGGTCTCTGCACGCTGTTTCTCTACCTGTTCATTGAGAGGCAGCAGCGTTGGCGAGGCGGCGGGAAGGGCCTCTGCCGTCACGCCCCTGGCTTCAAAGATGGCTTTCGCGACGCTGACGGCTGATATTGCATTGGGCCAACCTGAGTAGAACGCCAGATGGGTAATGATCTCTGATACTTCGGCTGGCGTCACGCCGCTATCGAGCGCAACTTCAATATAGTGCTTAAGCTCGCCAGGCTGGTTGCGGGCAATCAGCATCGCCACCGTCACGATGCTGCGGTCGCGGGCGGACAGGGCGTCACGTTGCCAGAGGTCGTTGCTGATGGCCTCGCGGCCGAAGCGCGCCAGCGCTGGCGACACCGCTTGAATATCAGCGTCCGCAAGGGTGGAAGGGGTAATTTTCATCATAGCTTCATCTCTTTGTTCGTTGGCATAAGCAAAATCAGACAGCACAAGCGACAAGGCTGCCGCGGCAATCACGTTTTTCATATTTGCTCCTTTCCGATCCACAGGGCGGATCGTTAGCGTGTCCACACCTGAGGATGGTCTTTGGCTTGCGGCGTGTTTTGCGCCATCACGCCTGTGAGGAAGTGCGGCTGATAGGCTTCTTCCAGATAACGGATTTCTTCCGGGCTCAGTTGAAGGGCTACAGCGTTGACCGCACCGTCAACATGATGCTTTTGCGTGGCGCCGACCACCGGGGCGGTGACTTTAGTCAGCAGCCAGGCCAGCGAAATTTCGGTCATGGAGACCTGATGTCGTTCGGCAAGTTCAGCGACGCGGGCAATAATGATCCGATCCTGCTCTGCCGTGCGGTCGTATTTGCCCCGGGCATAATCATCTTCCATCGCTCGCCGCGTGTGGCCTTCTAAGCGGGCGAGACGGCCGCTGGCCAGCGCGCTATAGGGAGTCATAGCGATATTATCTTCAGCGCACAGCCCGAACAGCTCTCGTTCGTCTTCACGCATAATCAGGTTGTAGTGGCTCTGCACAGAAACAAAGGACGTCAGCCCTTCGCGTTCGGCAAGGGCGTTCGCCTTCGCCAACTGCCAGGCATAACAATTGGAAATGCCAATCGCGCGCACCTTGCCGGCGGCGACAGCGGCATGCAGCGCCTCCAGCACGTCGATAACCGGGGTGTTGTAATCCCAGATGTGGTAAATGTAGAGGTCGATGTAGTCCATCCCGAGGTTTCGCAGACTCTGGTCAAGCGAGCGGGTGATCGCCTGTTTTCCGCTGATCCCCTCGGCAATCTGGGCAGCGGTTCGTGGCAGAAACTTGGTGGCCAGCACCACATCCTCGCGTTTTGCCATCTCCCGCAGCGCCCGGCCAACGTACCGTTCGCTGGAGCCGTTCTGATAGGCGATGGCGGTATCGTAAAAATTGATGCCCTGTTCGAGGCCGTAGCGGATGATGTCCCGGCTGGCTGTTTCGTCCAGCGTCCAGCGATGCTGACCCGTTGACGGATCGCCAAACCCCATACATCCCATGCAGATACGGGAGACCATTAAGTCACTCTTCCCGAGCCGGATATACTGCATCTTTATTTTCTCCCTTTGGGCTATTCCACCAGAGTTTTAAGCCGTGCGATCAGTCTGGCCGCGTGTTCCCGGGCACGCGTTTTTTGCTGAGCGATTTGGTCGGCATCCCGGTCGACGTAGCTAATGCCGCAGGTATAAACCGGCACCAGCAGCTCAAGATTGCACAGCCTGGCCGTGGTCTCGAAGGGAAGGAGATACTCTTCAATGGCATGGCCAAAGAAACCGTCAGCGGTATAGAGCGCCTGTGGCGCTCCCGTGGTGAAGGAGAGGATCAGCTTTTTACCACCCAGTTTCGCCGTTGAACCATGCGCGAAGCCGTGAACAAAGACCTCGTCCAGCCATTGTTTCATTAACCCGGGTAGCCCATACCAGGAAAAAGGGAACTGCCAGACAATCACATCCGCCTTCAGCAGGCTTTCCTGCTCTGCGGTGATGTTGAATTTGCCGTCCGGATAGAGCCAGTCCAGACGACGGATTTCCGCATCAGGCAGGGCGGTCGCCAGCTCATCGAGGATGGTGGCGTTGGCGATGGAATGGTTAAGATCCGGATGCCCGGAAACGATAAGGATATGAGGCTTTCCCATCGTTACTCCTGAGGTTTAAATTCGGCAGAGAAGAGGTTTTCCCAGTTAATAAACGAGCCGAGTGGAATACACTCGAAGGTTAATAAACCCGCCTTCGCCAGCGGAAATTCGGCCATGACGTTATTCGCCTCTTCCACGGTGTCGCACTCGAGGAAAATAGCGACGCCGGGTCGGTCCTGACGGAAATAGATGTCGCGGATGGAGCCAGATTTATACAGCCTCCAGGCGTGGAGGGCTTCCGCGGTAAGGTGCGGCGCATAGTGCTCCAGCGTTGCGCCGGGCGCGGGGATATCCAGACATAAAATTCGCATCGTTGTCTCCGGAAAGTCGTTATCAGCGGGAAGAGACAAAAGTATACGAGCCACAGGGAGTGAAGATTAGGCGGTCATTGACTTAAGAATATTTAGCCTGTACTTAATAATCAGGCGAGACTGTCGCAAGGAGATGCTATGAATAACGCCCTTTATAATCAAATACGCATCTTTCAGAGCATTGCGCGCGAAGGCAATATCTCGGCTGCGGCGAGGAAATTAGAAATCACGCCGCCGTCTGTCAGCAATGCCCTCAAGCTGCTGGAGGAGCATATAGGTCATCCGCTTTTTGTGCGTACCACCCGGCGAATCGAGCTGACGGAAACCGGCCAACAGCTGCTGGAGCAGACCGCTGCGGCGGTCGAGGTCCTGGAAACATCGCTGGAGAGCCTCCGCGACCAGAATCGGGAACCCTCCGGGGCGGTGAGAATTACGCTCTCGCGCTTTGCCTACCTGCTTATTCTTAAACCGGCGATGGCGGCTTTCTGTCAGCAATACCCGGGGATCCAACTGGAAATATCGGTCTATGACGGTACCGTCAATATCATTGAAGAACGATTCGACCTTGGGATCCGCTTTGGCGATATTCTCGAAGGCGGGGTGGTCGCCCGCCCGTTAATGAAGCCGTTTCGCGAAGGGTTATATGCCTCCTCAGCCTATCTGGCCGAATATGGCGTGCCTGAGTCGCCCGCCGATCTCAGCCATCACCGGCTGATTGGCTATCGCTTTATTACCAACCACCGCATCCTGCCGCTGATCCTCAATGACCACGGCGAGCAACTCACCGTGGAGATGCCGGGGCAGTTAATTAGCAATGATATTGACGTCATGGCAGACGGTATCCGCCATGGACTGGGGATTGGCCGCTTGTTTGAACCTATCTGGCGGCTACAGCCCGATCGTGAACAGTTTCTACCGGTGATGGAGGACTACTGGAAAACCTATCCGCCGGTTTATCTCTATTACCCGAAAAACGCGGGTAAAACGAAAAGGGTGAAAGCCCTGATTGATTTTCTGATAGCGCATACCGCGGCATAAAGGCTATTTTGCGTGCGAAATGTCTGAAGACACCGGCCCTGTCTTTCCCTCTGTCTTAACCCTATACTCCCTGCGGATAAAGCGGTTTTTTATCGCGGTGTAACGGCTTATCCCATCGTCAACGCGATGGGCGGGGAATTTCAATAAGGGAGAGGCAGCAATGGGCAGACGCTTAATGGTCTGTGTGTTCGCGCTGGTGGCGTTTTCAGCCACTGCAGCGCATGGCCATCACGGCCAGTCGGTAATATCGGGCGCCGACGGCGGCAACGGTTCGGACGGCGGCAGTAGCGATAACTCCTCGGGCAGGGCAGGGTGCCCGGGCGGCACCGATCCCGATAAGCACGGCCATTTTTACCTGCCCGGGACCCGCGAAGCCTGCAATCCTGGCCCCCAGGATGCAGAGAAAGTCGGGTCTTCCCGCTAGCGTTCAGCTCAGATCGTGCAGCGCTTTGTCCAGCGGCGGGGAAAGCTGAATATCCAGAAAGGCAACCGCCAGTCCGCCGCGCTCCGGTGAGCAGCACATGACGCCGGCTTTTACCGGGCCTGGCGGAAAGTAGCCGAGACGCAGCAGCGGCCAGCGCTCGCCGTCGGTCGAATACTGCAGCCTTAACGCATCGCCCTTGCGGGTCAGCCGCAGCCAGAAGGTGCGCGGGTCGCCGGGGAAAAGCCCGGTGGCCCAGTCGGAGTGGGTTAGCGTCAGCACGCTGCCGATGGCCGGGGCATCGTCATTAAACTCAATTCCCGCCTTCAGCCAGGTCTGCTCGTCCGCCATCATCATCAGCCCGGCCTGGTCGTAAAGCGTGGTGAAATCCGCACAGATTTTTGCCTGCAGGGTAAAATCGCCCTCCAACTCAGCGGCGTAAAGATGGCCGGAGAAGCGCTCGAAGCCATACCAGGTATGACGCCAGAAATCGGTATGCTTATCGGTGACCACCGTCAGGCCGTCGGCATCGCGGCGCCACTCGGCTGGTTCATTAATCCAGTGAAAGGATGGCTGCATATTTCCTCCGGAACAGGCTTATAACAGCGACTGCAGCGCGGGGGACGCCATGCTGGCCTCAAAGGGGATAATCTCCGTATGGGCGAGACCCAGCTGCTGGAAGGGATCCTGGCTCAGACGCGATTCCAGAATTTCCCGGCTGTCGCATTTCGCCAGAATCACCCCGCCGGTGCGGGGAATACGGCGGCCGGAGGTGAGAAAGAGGCCGTCAGCATAGCCTTTTTTGAGCCATTCGACGTGGGCGGGGATCGCGCTGTCAATCTCTTCGAGCGGTTTTATATACGTTAAAACAACCACATAAATCGTACTCATCCTGAAAACCCTGTCAATCCGATGGGATCTTCAGCCTGACACATTTCGATGATGGTTAAAAGAAAACGTGGCATTTTTGCGTGCTATTGAGCAGGAGGTACATGTTGCAACGGTATGGAGATTTATCGCGGCTGTGAATACACATATGTTTTTTCGAATGCATATTGATCTTTATTCGTGGTCCCGTATGCTGTCCGTCACGCTTGAGGAGAAACCATGTCTTTATTGCCCCTGCAACTGTTCAAAAACCTCGCCGATGAAACCCGGCTGGGGATCGTGCTGTTGCTCAAGGCGCGGGGAGAGCTGTGCGTGTGCGATCTCTGTATGGCGCTCGCCCAGTCCCAGCCCAAGATCTCCCGCCATCTGGCAATGCTGCGGGAGAGCGGGCTGCTGCTGGATCGAAAACAGGGTAAGTGGGTCCATTATCGCCTCTCTCCGCAGATGCCGGCCTGGGCGGCGCAGGTGATTGAGCAGGCCTGGCTAAGTCAGCAGGACGAGGTGCGGCTGATGGTCAGCAGACTGACTGACGGGCCGGGTTGTCGGTAAAAAATTTATCTTAACATATATGATTTTTCGAATGTGATTGGTGGGGGAACGATGTTGCTTGCAGGTGCGATTTTTGTCCCTGACCCTGGTGCTGGTGATCTGGCAGCCGCGGGGGTTAGGGATCGGCTGGAGCGCGGCCTTTGGGCCGCGACGCTGGGCACCGGTATCCTGTCGGCCTTCCTCTCTTCGATCATGAATAATATGCCCAGCGTGCTGGTCGGCGCCTTGTCGATTGATGGCAGCGCGGCAACAGGGACGATCAAAGAGGCCATGATATATGCCAACGTTATCGGCTGCGATCTGGGGCCCAAAATCACGCCGATTGGTAGCCTGGCCACGCTGCTCTGGCTGCATGTGCTGGCGCAAAAGCACATCACCATCGGTTGGGGGTATTATTTTCGCTGCGGCATCACCATGACCCTGCCGGTGCTGCTGGTAACGCTGGCCGCGCTGGCGCTGCGTCTCTCCTTCAATCAGCCATGAGAACGTGCTATGAGCATCACCATTTACCATAACCCTGAATGCGGCACCTCACGTAATACCCTGGCGCTGATCCGCAACAGCGGCGCTGAGCCCACCATTATCTATTATCTGGAGACGCCGCCGTCGCGTGATGAACTACGCCAGCTGATCGCCGCGATGGCGATCCCGGTGCGGGCGCTGCTGCGGCAAAACGTCGAACCCTACGATGCGCTGGGCCTGGCGGAAGAGCGGTTTACAGATGACCAGTTAATCGACTTTATGCTCCAGCATCCGATCCTGATCAACCGTCCGATCGTGGTGACGCCGCGGGGCACCCGGCTCTGCCGCCCGTCAGAGGTGGTGCTGGAGATCCTGACGGCGCCGCAAAAAGGCGCCTTCGTGAAGGAAGACGGTGAGCGCGTCATTGATCGGACGGGGCAGCGTGTGAAATAGCGCGCAAAATGGCGCCGGCTGTAGCAGCCGGCAAGCCATGTGCATCCTGCCTCGCGGGAGGCTCTCCGGGTGTGAAACACCTGGATGGCTGAACAATATTCTCCCTTAGCGCTATTTCTGCCTCCTCAGCCCCGTTTCCCTTACTTTTCCTGTCGTTATATGCCCTGCCTGCACCGACGGTTTTTGTCCTTTGTTACTCAATCAACTTACTGTTTTTAATAAATAAAATTATGTATTCTTTACAATGGCATAATGTCAACGCCGTTTGCGCTTTTGCGAACATTAAATCTATAAAACTAGATGTTTGTCGACTTTTCATCTAAAAAGGGAAGGTAAGGGGCTGGACAAAACCATTGCGTGGTTATCAAATGGTTAAAAATTCTTGTAGTTGATGTTAAGACAAACAAATTATAAATCGTCAGCCCGCTTTGTACGGTTAACTTGCGCTGCGGTGCACCTTATCTGGAGAATTTATGCATTCCTCTGTTAATAAAAACGAAAGCCGTACCTTTTTCGGCCATCCTTATCCGCTGGGCTCCCTGTTCTTCACCGAAATGTGGGAGCGCTTCTCGTTTTACGGCATCCGCCCCTTACTGATCCTGTTTATGGCGGCGACGGTTTACGACGGCGGAATGGGGCTGGCGCGGGAGAACGCCTCGGCGATCGTCGGGATTTTTGCCGGCAGTATGTATCTGGCCGCGCTGCCGGGCGGCTGGCTGGCGGATAACTGGCTTGGCCAGCAGCGCGCCGTCTGGTACGGCTCGATTCTGATCGCCCTCGGGCACCTGTCGATCGCCCTGTCGGCATGGCTGGGCAACGACCTGTTCTTTATCGGTCTGATGTTTATCGTTCTCGGTTCCGGGTTGTTTAAAACCTGTATCTCGGTGATGGTCGGCACTCTGTATAAAAAAGGCGACGCGCGCCGCGACGGCGGTTTCTCGTTGTTCTACATGGGGATCAACATCGGCTCGTTTATCGCGCCATTGATCTCCGGCTGGCTGATTAAATCCCATGGCTGGCACTGGGGCTTCGGCATCGGGGGGATCGGGATGCTGGTGGCGCTGATCATTTTCCGTGTCTTTGCCGTGCCGTCGATGAAGCGCTATGACGCAGAGGTCGGCCTAGACTCCACCTGGAACAGCCCGGTGGCGAAAAAGAATGGCGTTGGGGCGTGGCTGCTGGCGCTGGCGCTGGGAGTGGCTGTGCTGGTCACGCTCATTAGCCTGGGCACGATCGTGATTAACCCGGTGGCGGTGGCCAGCGTGCTGGTCTATGTGATTGCCGCTTCCGTAGCGCTCTATTTCATCTGGCTGTTCGTCTTCGCCGGCCTGAGCCGTAAAGAGCGGGCGCGCCTGCTGGTGTGCTTTATTTTGCTGGTTTCGGCGGCCTTTTTCTGGTCGGCATTTGAACAGAAACCGACCTCATTCAATCTGTTTGCTAACGACTATACCAACCGGATGATCGGCGATTTTGAGATCCCCGCGGTCTGGTTCCAGTCGATTAACGCCTTATTTATCATTCTCCTCGCACCGGTATTCAGCTGGGCGTGGCCAGCGCTGGCGCGTAAAAACGTTCGTCCGGGCAGCATGACCAAATTCGTCATTGGCATCCTGTGCGCGGCGGCGGGCTTTGGCCTGATGATGCTGGCGGCGCAGAACGTCCTGAACAACGGCGGGGCCGGTGTGTCGCCGCTGTGGCTGGTGGGCAGCATCCTGATGCTGACGCTCGGCGAACTGTGCCTGAGCCCGATTGGTCTGGCGACCATGACCCTGCTGGCGCCGGAGAGAATGCGCGGCCAGATGATGGGGCTGTGGTTCTGCGCCAGCGCGCTGGGTAACCTGGCGGCGGGCCTGATTGGCGGTCACGTGAAGGCCGATCAGCTGTCGCTGCTGCCGGACCTCTTCGCCCGCTGCTCCATCGCGCTGCTGATCTGCGCCGCCGTGCTGGCCGTGCTGATTGTCCCGGTCCGCCGGATGCTGGAGAACAGTCAGTCCAGCGGCGCGCAAAAATCCGTCAGCAACGCCTGACGCGATCCTCAGGCCGGTCCCGCGGGACCGGCTTGTTTTTTGTCCAACCCCCGCCCCGGCAGTGCAAAATCCCCTTTTCTGAATGCGCGATGTCCCATAACGTGAGCGTGTTCTTTGAAATCACGTCGCTTTCCGGTCCATAGTGTAGTCAGGTTTACTATGTGGTTAATATAAGGACACACCTATGCCAGCAGTCATTGATAAAGCATTGGATTTCATTGGTGGTATGAATACGTCTGAGCCAGTACCACAGTCTATGGATGAAAGTACCGCGAAGGGAATTCTCAAATATTTGAAAGAGCTGGGCGTGCCAGCCAGCCCGGCCGACGTCGCTGAGCGCGGTCAGCAGCAAGGCTGGAGCGCCGGGTTTACCGACAAAGTGGCGGAGTGGGCTGAACGGGTCGCCGCCGGCGAACGGCTGGTGATTAAACATCCGGAATTCTTTTCCACCTACATGCGGGAAGAGCTGCGCGCCCTGGTGTAATCGCCGCGCATTAACCCCGCATCTTCTGTTTAATGCCTTCCCCACCGGGGAAGGCATTCTGGCTGATGACAAACCTGTTTCATTATTGTGCCCGCATTTCTGCCGGGTGGCGGCTTTCGCCTTACCCGGCCTACGAAAGACCGCAATATCAAACTGTTATGCGGTTGGCTGTAGGCCCGCGCAAGCGCAGCGCCGCCGGGCAATCCCTGAAGACGGTTTAATGGCTTCCCCACCGGGGAAGGCATTCTGGCTGATGACAAACCTGTTTCATTATTGTGCCCATATTTCTGCCGGGTGGCGGCTTTCGCCTTACCCGGCCTACGAAAGACCGCAATATCAAACCGCTATGCGGTTGGCTGTAGGCCCGCGCAAGCGCAGCGCCGCCGGGCAATCCCTGAAGACGGTTTAATGCCTTCCCCACCGGGGAAGGCATTCTGGCTGATGACAAACCTGTTTCATTATTCTGCCCGCATTTCTGCCGGGTGGCGGCTTTCTCCTTACCCGGCCTACGAAAGACGACAATATCAACCCGTTATGCGGTTGGCCGTAGGCCCGCGCAAGCGCAGCGCCGCCGGGCAATCCCTGAAGACGGTTTAATGGCTTCCCCACCGGGGAAGGCATTCTGGCTGATGACAAACCTGTTTCATTATTCTGCCCGCATTTCTGCCGGGTGGCGGCTTTCGCCTTACCCGGCCTACGAAAGACGGCAATATCAAACCGCTATGCGGTTGGCCGTAGGCCCGCGCAAGCGCAGCGCCGCCGGGCAATTCCTGAAGACGGTTTAATGGCTTCCCCACCGGGGAAGGCATTTTTGTTACTGGCCGCGGTAGCCGCCGCCCAGGGCTTTGATCAGGGTAATGTCGGTGCTCAACCGCTGGGCCTCAATATCCAGCAGCAACAGCTGCTGGGCAAGGACCGCCCGCCGGGCCTCTTCGGCGGCGTAGCGGCTGAGCAGGCCGCGCTGATAATGGGCGCGAGCGCTGTCGGTGGTGGTCTGCGCCGCGGTGACCTTCAGCTGCTGCAGCGCGCGCTGCTGATTCAGGTCGTTAAGCTGGCTGGAGCTGATGGCGACATCGCGAACCGCGTCCAGCACCGCCTGGTTGTACTGTTTGATCAGAATATTGCTGGCGGTGCGCACCGACTGCAGATTGGCGTTCAGACGACCGCCGTCGAAGATCGGCAGATAAAGCCCAGGCAGCAGGTTGATCTGCTGGAAAGAGGACTTAAACAGATCCCCGACGCTCAGGGCGTTATAGCCCCAGAACGCTTTGATATCAAAATGGGGATAAAACGCCGCTTTCGCCGCATCGACCTGGCTCAGGGAGGCGGTCACATACCCGCGCAGCGCCTGCAGGTCCGGGCGGCGGGCCAGCAGCTCGAAAGAGAGCGACGGCGGCAGCGTCTCCTGGAGCGCAGGCAGCGCCACCGGATGGATCGCCGGCATGCTTTGCGCATCGGCGCCGATCAGCGCCCGCAGGGTTTCACGATACTGGGTCAGCGTCCCCTCGGCGCTGATGATCTGCTGGCGGGCGGCGAGCTGCTCGGCCTGGGCGTTGGCCACATCCACGCTGTCTTCCACGCCGCGTTGGGTCCGGTGCTCGTGGGCCGCCACCGAGAACTGGGCAATGCCTTCCAGGTCCTGCAGCAGCGCGATTTTCTGGAACGTCGCCTGCATGGCGAAATAGAGCTGCGCCACGCTGCTGGCGATGTCGAGCTCAATGCCGGCGGTCTCCGCCAGCCGGGCGTTTTTCTCGCCAATGGCGGCTGCAACCCGGGCGCGATCGGCTCCCCAGAGATCGATATTCAGCTGCGCCCCGACGCCAACGGTGTTCAGCGTATACCAGGGACCGTTCTTATCCACCGGCAGGGAGTAGGAGTAGGGCCAGCTAAAGGATTTGTCGGTGATCCGCAGGCGGTTTTGCGCCGCGACGGCGGTGGCCTGCAGGCCCATCGCCGACTGGGCGAGTTCCACCGTGGACTGCGACTGAGAGATGCGCAGCCGGGCGGCCTGCATGGTCGGCGAGTTCTGCAGCGCCCGGTTGATCAGCATATTGAGCTGAGGATCCTCATAGGCCTCCCACCAGCGGGCTGCCGGCCAGTCGCTATTCGCCAGGTGGATCACCTGCGCCAGCTGGACCTGCTGCGGATTGACGATGGCGACCTGGGCTGGCTCGTCCTGGATCAGCGCGCAGCCGCTGAGCAGCGTCAGCGTCAGGGTAAGGAGAGTGCCGCGCAGCCGCGCGGAGAAAGGAAGGATCATCATGACGTTTTAGCCTGTTGCTCAGTCGCTATCGGTGTCGGGCCCCAGTCGGGCAGGGCGGCCAGCGCGGCGGCCAGCGCCGGGCCAAAGGGGTTAGTCAGGTCGGCGGCCAGCTGCTCGGCAGGCGCTGTCGCCTCCTGTTCGATACGTTCGGCGTAGCGCCGCAGCTGTTCGGCGCAGCGGGTCAGGGTCGGGTCTCCCGGCGCGGCGTTGAGCCGGTACCCTTCGCTAAGGCGGGCGATCTCCTCGGCCCGGGCGAGGGTGGCGCGCATCGGCCAGTCTTTCGCCTGGGGCCAGGGGTGGGCATACGTACCCAGCGGTTCGGCGCGAACCCGATGGATCAGCGCTTCGCTGTCGGTGAAGGCGACAAACAGAGGGGCCAGCGGCACCGCATCGTGCGGGGCGGCGAGGCAGTCCGCCAGCCGGCGATAGAGTCCGGCGAGGCGCGATTTCAGCTGCGGCGCTTCGCTGTCCGGCCAGAGATACAAATGGACAATGGAGGAGACCAGCACCCCGAGCAGAATGCCCAGCACCCGGTCCCGCAGCTCGGTGAGGTTTGTCAGCGGACCAAACCAGCTGAGGAAGGCCAGCGCAAAAGTGAAACCAATCTGGATCCCGGCGTAGGCGATACGCTCCGAGCCGGCGGCAATCCAGGCCGCCAGCGCCATCACCGGCAGGGACATCGCCAGCAGCCCCGACAGCGAGTCGGTCCAGGGCTGGACAAAGACGATTAACAGCAGCGCCAGCAGAGTGGCGAGCAGCGCGCCGCCGATGCGCAGCCACGTCTTCTGCATCGTGGCGCCCAGCCCGGGCTGGGCGACGATCACGCAGCTCAGCATAATGGTGTGCAGCCCCTGCCAGTCGGCAGCGGTATAGAAGACATAGCAGATTAGCGTCGCCAGCAGGGTCTTGAGCGCAAAATGGAGATACGCCGGGTTGCGCCAGGCGTCCGGCGCCAGCAGAGGCGGTTTTTCCACCTCTCCCTGCGGCAGGGCCACCGGCTCACCCTGGGCCAGCTGCTGCAGAAGGGCAGCCATCTCCTGCAGAACGGCGCGATTGGCGCCGCGGCCGCTGAGCGCCAGGGGGGGAATGGCGCCGTCAAACGGCCCCTCGCTAAGGGCGCTCTTCAGCTGGAGTACCGCCTGCGACAGCAGCAGGCGATCGTCGCTATCGGCCTCGTCCGCTTGCAGCAGCGCCGCCAGCTGGTAGCAGCGCAGGGTGGCGGCCAGCCGCGAGCGCCAGGCCTGCGGATCGGCGGCGATCTCCGGCGTCGCCCGACAGGCCTGGGCGAACAGCGACTGCAGCTGGTTGAACTGCGCGGCGGTCTCGCCGAAGGTCGGTGGCGTTTCTCCGCCCGGGGTGGGCCGCCGGCGCACGC
>NZ_JBEAHS010000041.1:0-90603 GCF_040062505.1 Klebsiella sp. JN_Kp127 | reverse complement strand
TCTTGCCCGGCGGCGCTGCGCTTGCGCGGGCCTACGGGGTATGAGCCTGTGAGAGCGCCCTGTAGGCCGGGTAAGGCGACAGCCGCCACCCGGCATAACGGCTGGAGCCGGGTCGATAACTACCCGGACTCGCGCGAAGGCCGCGTCCGGGCTACCGGTTAGGATGAATGATAACAGCCGCCAGCGCTCAGCGTCGGGAGCGCACCACCTGGTAGCGGCGGGTGAAATACTCCACCGGCGCGCTCCAGACGTGAACCAGACGGGTGAACGGGAAGATCAGGAAGATGGTCATCCCCAGAACCAGGTGGACGCGGTAAATCCAGGCCACGCCGTCCAGATGCGCCGAGGCGCCGCCGTGGAAGGTGACCACCGCCTGCGCCCAGTCCACCAGCTTGAGCATTTCGCTGCCGTCCGGATGCTGGGCGGAGAAGGGGATCGTCGTCAGCCCCAGCGCGCACTGAATCAGCAAAATGCACAGGATCAGAATATCTGCCGTGGTGGAGGTGGCGCGAATGCGCGGGTTGGTCAGGCGGCGAGCCAGCAAGCCGATGCCGCCCACCAGGGTGAGCACCCCACACACGCCGCCGAGGATCATTGCCATCAGCTGCTTCTGCGACATTGGCAGGAACCACGAGTAGACCCAGTGCGGGGTCAGCATGCCAAAGAGATGGCCGAAAAAAATGCCGAGAATGCCGATATGAAACAAGTTCGACCATAGCACCATACCGCGTTTATCCAGCATCTGGCTGGATGACGCGCGCCAGGTATACTGCCCATAGTCGTAGCGTAGCCAGCTGCCGAGCAGAAACACGGCGCCGCAAAGGTAAGGGTAGATATCGTAAAAGAAGACGTTCAGATACTGGATCATTTCGGGCCTCCGGCGCGGATGTCGACGTACAGCGGCGCCACATCCTGGCTAAAGCGTCGTTGATAAGCTTGCATAGGCGAGCTGTCGCAAGCGGTCGCATTATCTTCAATAAACTTCACCTGCTCTTCTTCCCACACTTCGTCCAGCGCCTGACAGGTATCGTCGCGCTTTTCTCCCGCCACCTGTTTGGTGACACTGTCACTGGTGAGCGGGCTTTTTGCCAGTTCCAGCAGGGCGTCAAAAAGTTGATAATACGAGCATTCTCGTTGCTTCAGGCGGCCGCCGATCAGCGCCAGAATCGGCGCGATATTCTGCAGCCCTTCGCGGGCGTCGGCGAGGGGTAAAATACTGAGATACTCCAGATACAGCGGCAGATAGTCGGGCAGTTCACGACAATCGATCAGCAGACCTGCCTGCTGATACTGATTCATCAGGTCCACCATCGCCTGGCCACGGTCGCGGGACTCAGCATGCACATGTTCAAACAGCAGCAGCGAGGTAGCGCGCCCTCGCTCGAACACCTCGCACCAGTCGGCCTGGCGATCCAACAGCGGCGCCGCCAGCAGCTCCCCGACAAAGGGCGTCAGGGAAGGGATATCGGCGCTGACCAGCGCCAGGGCTTCGTCGCGGTTCTCCCACAGCACCTCGTCGGGATACTCCAGCAGCAGACCGAGCACTTTCAGGATCCGCATCACTCTCCCTCCCCATGCTTACGCACGCCGCTGACGTCGATGGCGTCAATCCGCCGGCTGTTAAACAGGTTGAATTTCGTATCTGACCCGTGGCAGCCGTCGCCGAAGGTAAAGCCGCAGCCGTTGCGTTCCGGGAAGGCATCCTCTGCCAGTTCGCGATGGCTGGTGGGGATCACGAAGCGGTCTTCGTAGTTGGCGATCGCCAGATAGCGATACATCTCTTCGACCTGCTCAACGCTGAGTCCCACCTCTTCAATTGCCCGGGTATCGGTCACGCCCTCAACGGTTTGCGAGCGCTTGTAGTGGCGCATCGCCATCATCCGTTTCAGCGCGCGCAATACCGGCCCGGTATCCCCGGCGCTCAACAGGTTCGCCAGGTACTGGACCGGAATGCGCAGGCTCTCAACCGCCGGCAGGATGGCGCCGTTGTTGGGCAGGCCGCCGGCGTCGGCAACCGACTGGATCGGCGACAGGGGCGGCACATACCAGACCATCGGCAGGGTGCGATACTCCGGATGCAGCGGCAGGGCCAGTTTCCAGTCCATCGCCAGCTTATAGACCGGCGATTTCTGCGCCGCCTCAATGACATTGTGGGGGATGCCTTGTTTTAACGCTTCCTCGATGACCGCCGGATCGTTTGGATTAAGGAATACCTCGCACTGGCGCTCATAGAGGTCGGTTTCATGCTCGGTGCTGGCAGCTTCTTCGATACGGTCGGCGTCATACAGCAAGACGCCGAGATAGCGGATGCGCCCGACGCAGGTTTCGGAGCACACCGTTGGTTGCCCGGACTCAATGCGCGGATAGCAGAAGATGCATTTTTCCGACTTACCGCTCTTCCAGTTAAAGTAGATTTTTTTATATGGACAGCCGCTGATGCACATCCGCCAGCCGCGGCATTTGTCCTGGTCTATCAGCACGATGCCATCTTCCTCACGCTTGTAGATGGCGCCGCTCGGGCAGGTGGCCACGCAGCTCGGGTTGAGGCAGTGCTCGCACAGGCGCGGGAGGTACATCATAAAGGTGTTTTCGAACTGGCCGTACATCTCTTTCTGCATGGCTTCGAAGTTACGGTCGCGGGCGCGTTTCTCGAATTCACCGCCGAGCAGTTCCTCCCAGTTCGGGCCCCAGTCAATTTTATCCATCCGCTCGCCGCTGATCAGCGAGCGTGGGCGGGCGGTAGGCAGATATTTTCCCTCCGGCGCGTTGTGCAGATGCTGGTAATCGTAGGTGAAGGGTTCGTAGTAATCGTCAATCGCCGGCAGCACCGGGTTGGCGAATATCTTCGACAGCACGCTAACCCGATTGCCGAGGCGGGGCGTCAGTTTACCGCTGATGCCGCGGATCCAGCCGCCTTGCCACTGCTCCTGGTCTTCCCAGTTTTTTGGGTAGCCAATGCCCGGTTTGGTTTCCACATTATTGAACCACGCGTACTCCATGCCCTCCCGGCTGCTCCAGACGTTTTTACAGGTGACCGAGCAGGTGTGACAGCCGATGCATTTGTCCAGATTCAGCACCATTCCAACCTGAGAACGGATTTTCATTTTTTCGCCTCCTGTACCTGATCGCGACCTTCGTCATCCAGCCAGGCAATATTTTTCATTTTGCGGATCATGATGAACTCGTCGCGGTTGGAGCCGACGGTGCCGTAGTAGTTAAAGCCATAGGCCAGCTGGGCGTAGCCGCCGATCATGTGCGTCGGCTTCGGGCAGACGCGGGTGACGGAGTTATGAATGCCGCCGCGGCGGCCGGTCACTTCCGAACCCGGGATATTCATAATCCGCTCCTGAGCGTGATACATCATGGTCATCCCCGGCGGCACGCGCTGGCTCACCACCGCCCGGGCGGTGAGGGCGCCGTTGGCGTTGAACGCTTCAATCCAGTCGTTATCTTCAATGCCCAGCTCTCTGGCGTCAGTTTCACTGAGCCAGACGATCGGCCCGCCGCGCGACAGCGTCAGCATCAGCAGGTTTTCGCTGTATGTGGAGTGGATCCCCCATTTCTGGTGCGGGGTCAGGAAGTTCAGCGCTTTCTCCGGAAAACCGTTCGGCGGCACGGCCTTCATCTGGCTGACGCTGCGGGTATCAATGGGCGGGCGATAAGCCACCAGGCTTTCGCCGAAAGCCCGCATCCACGGATGGTCCTGATACAGCTGTTGCCGCCCGGAGAGGGTGCGCCACGGGATCAGTTCGTGCACGTTGGTATAACCGGCGTTGTAGGAGACGTGCTCGCTTTCCAGTCCGGACCACGTTGGGCTGGAGATGATCTTGCGCGGCTGCGCCTGAATATCGCGGAAGCGGATCTTCTCATCCTCTTTATTCAGCGCCAGATGAGTGTGGTCGCGACCGGTAAATTCTCCCAGCGCCTGCCAGGCTTTCACCGCCACCTGGCCGTTGGTTTCCGGCGCGAGGCTGAGAATAACTTCGGAGGCGTCAATGGCGCTGTCGATCCGCGGCCGGCCTTTGGCCGGACCGTCCTGCTTGAGGTAGTTAAGCTTGCCGAGGAAATCGACTTCGCTTTGCGTATTCCACGAGATGCCTTTTCCGCCGTTGCCAAGCTTATCGAGCAGCGGACCGAGAGAGGTGAAGCGTTCCCAGGTGGCGGGATAGTCGCGCTCCACCAGGGCAATCGACGGAGCGGTTTTCCCGGGGATCAGATCGCATTCGCCCTTGCGCCAGTCAAGCACCTCGAACGGCTGCGCCAGCTCAGCCGGAGAGTCATGCTGCAGCGGTACCAGCACCACGTCGGTCTCTTTCCCGAGATGGCCGACGCAGACCTGCGAGAAGGATTTGGCGATATCTTTGTAAATCTCCCAGTCGCTCTTTGCCTCCCACGCCGGGTCGACGGCGGCGGAAAGCGGGTGGATAAACGGATGCATATCCGAGGTGTTCATATCGTCTTTTTCGTACCAGGTGGCGGTCGGTAGAACAATATCGGAAAAGAGACAGGTACTGGACATGCGGAAATCCAGCGTCACCAGCAGGTCGAGTTTGCCCTCGATAGCCGCCGTCTGCCACTCGACTTCCTCAGGTTTCACCTCATCGCTGGCGCCCAGTTCATCCCCCTGAATACCGCTGTCGGTCCCGAGCAGGTATTTCAACATGTACTCATGCCCCTTACCGGACGATCCCAGCAGGTTAGAGCGCCAGATAAACAGGTTCCGCGGATGGTTTTTGCCGCTGTCCGGTTGCTCGGCGGCAAAGCGGATCTCGCCGGATTTTAGCGACCGCACCGTGAAATCCGAGGGCGATAGCCCGGCGGCCTCGGCCTGCTGCTTGATGGTCAGCGGGTTGACGTTGAGCTGTGGCGCAGAAGGCAACCAGCCCATCCGTTCCGCGCGGACGTTGAAGTCGATAAGGCTGCCGCTAAATTTGCTGGCGTCGGCCAGCGGCGACAACAGCTCCTGCGCGGTCAGTTTTTCATAGCGCCACTGGCTGGCGTGATTGTAGAAATAGGAGGTGCTGTTCATTTGCCGCGGCGGACGGTTCCAGTCCAGCGCGAACGCCAGCGGCAGCCAGCCGGTCTGCGGGCGCAGCTTCTCCTGGCCAACATAGTGCGACCAACCGCCGCCGCTCTGGCCGACGCAGCCGCAGAACACCAGCAGGTTAATCATCCCCCGGTAGTTCATATCCATGTGGTACCAGTGGTTTACCCCGGCGCCGAGGATAATCATCGAACGGCCATGGGTTTTATGCGCCGTATCGGCGAACTCGCGGGCGATTTGTTCGATATGCTGGCGCGGCACGCCGGTGATCTGCTCCGCCCACGCCGGGGTATAGGCTTTAACCTCGGCGAAATCTTTCGCCGCATTGACATCATCAAGCCCTCGGTCCAGGCCGTAGTTAGCCAGAATCAGGTCATATACGCTGACCACCAGGCCGCTTTCGCCACTGGCCAGCGTCAGCTGTTTCACCGGGAGCGGATGAAGGGTTACCGGTGCCTGCGGCACGCTGCGGAAATGCGGGTTTTCATTGCCGCCGAAGTAGGGGAAGGCGACTGACGCCACGCTGTCGCGAATATCCAGCAGAGACAGCGTGAGCTCCACCGTTTTGCCGTCAGCCAGCGGTTCGAGATTCCATTTCCCTTTTTCGCCCCAGCGAAAGCCGATGGAACCGTTTGGCGCCACCAGTTCGCCGTCGGCGGTGCAGGCGACGGTTTTCCATTCCGGGTTATTCGTTTCGCCCAGTCCATCCAGCAGGTCGGAGGCGCGCAGCATGCGGCCTGGCACATAGCTGCCATCGTCGCGCGGCTCAAGCATCACCAGCATCGGCATGTCGGTATAGGTGCGGCAGTAGTTAAGAAAGTAATCGCTCGGGTTATCAAGGTGGAAGGCTTTGAGGATGACGTGGCCCATGGCCATCGCCAGCGCGCTGTCGGTACCTTGCTTCGGCGCCAGCCAGTGGTCGCACAGTTTGGCCACTTCCGAATAGTCCGGGGTGATGGCGATGGTTTTGGTGCCTTTGTAGCGTACTTCGGTGAAGAAGTGGGCATCCGGGGTCCGGGTCTGCGGCACGTTGGAGCCCCAGGCGATAATGTAGCTGGCGTTGTACCAGTCGGCGGATTCCGGCACGTCGGTCTGCTCGCCCCAGGTCATTGGCGAGGCCGGGGGCAGATCGCAGTACCAGTCGTAGAAGCTGAGGCAGGTGCCGCCGATAAGGGATAAATAGCGGGTACCCGCCGCGTAGGAGACCATCGACATCGCCGGGATCGGCGAGAACCCGGCGACACGGTCCGGGCCGTAGTGTTTGATGGTCCAGACGTTGGCGGCGGCGATGAGCTGATTCAGCTCTTTCCAGCTGGAGCGGACAAAGCCGCCTTTGCCGCGCGCCGCTTTATAGCTGGTGGTTTTGGCCGGATCCTGCATGATGCTATCCCAGGCCTGCACCGGGTCGGGAAACTCAGCCAGTGCTTCGCGCCACAACGCAATCAGCCGTTTACGCGCCAGCGGGTACTTCAGACGGTTGGCGCTATAGAGATACCAGGAGTAGCTGGCGCCTCGCGGGCAGCCGCGTGGTTCATGGTTCGGCAGATCCGGGCGGGTACGTGGATAATCGGTCTGCTGGGTTTCCCAGGTCACCAGACCGTTTTTGACATAAATTTTCCAGCTGCAGGAGCCGGTGCAATTCACGCCGTGGGTGGAGCGGACAATTTTGTCGAACTGCCAGCGTTGACGGTAGCTGTCTTCCCAGTCACGGTTGTTGTTGTAGACCTGACCGTGGCCGTTGGCAAAGGTTTCGCCTTTCTGCTTAAAGTAGCGAAAGCGATCCAGTAGTTTACTCATGACATTTCTCCTGCTCCGATAAAGTCCGGCATCGTGCCACCCGGCCGGATGAGCGAACGAACGCGTACGCCGGATAAGGCGGAAGCCGCCATCCGGCAGATAAATCGTTATGGTTAAGCGGGTTTACGTCGGCCGTAGACCAGCCAGGTCACCAATACGCAAACCACATAAAAAACGAAAAAGACCTTCATCGCCCCGACCGGCGAACCGGTCATCGCCAGCGAGGTGCCGAAGGCTTTTGGGATAAAGAAGCCGCCGATGGCGCCAATTGCCGAGACAAAGCCCAGCGCGGCAGCGGTATCGGTTACGGCTTCATGCTGCGCTTCTTCTTCGCTGCCGCCGCGCTGCCTCACGCTCTCGATGGTGAGCTGACGGAAGATGACGGCGATCATCTGGAAGGTGGAGCCGCTGCCGAGCCCGGCGGTTAAGAACAGCCCCATAAACACCACGTAGAAGGCGAGGAAGCTGCCGGATCCGCTGCCCGGCAGGGTGAGGAACAGCAGACCGGTAAAGAGCGCCATCAGCACGAAATTGACCAGCGTCACCCGCACACCGCCCAGACGGTCGGAGATGATCCCGCCGAACGAGCGCGCCAGCGCGCCGATAAACGGTCCAAAGAAAGCCAGCTTGAGAATGTCGACCGCAGGAAACTGGGTTTTCGCCAGCATGGCGAAGCCGGCGGAGAAGCCGATAAATGAGCCGAAAGTCGCCAGATAGAGCAGGCTCAACAGCCACATATGCGGGCGCTTGAGTACGGGAAGCTGATCGCGAATCGAGGCCTTCGAACTGGCGATATCATTCATACCGAACCAGGCGGCAGCGGTGGCAAGCAGCAGGAGGGGTACCCAGACGAGCGCCGCATTACTCAGGGCCATGGTCGAGCCATCGGGCTGGGTGACGCCATGGACGCCGAGGAAGGTGAAGATCGGCAGGAAGATCACCGCCGGGGCGACCCTCTGCATCACGCTGACCCCGAGATTGCCCAGGCCGCCGTTGACCCCCAGCGCGCTGCCCTGTTTGGCTTTGGGAAAAAAGAAACTGATATTTCCCATACTGGAAGCAAAATTAGCCCCGGCAAAACCGCACAGCAGCGCAATAACAATAAATACCCAGAATGGAGTAGCGCTATTCTGGATCGCCACGCCTAACCAAATACAAGGCACAATTAGGATCACTGTACTTAATACGGTCCAGTAGCGCCCGCCGAAGAGGGGTACCATAAAGGAGTAGGGGACCCGTAATATCGCGCCGGAAAGTGAAGGAAGTGCGGTTAATAAAAAAAGCTGGTCGGTAGTGAAATGAAAACCGACCTTATTAAGGTTGACCGCCACGGCGCTGAATAACATCCATACGCAGAAAGCAAGTAGTAAGCAGGTGACTGATATCCAGAGGTTTCTTCTCGCAATGGCCTGACCCTTGTTTTCCCAGAAGGCCTTATTTTCTGGCCGCCAGTTTTTCAAAAGGTAATGATTATCTTTCTCATTTTGTACCGACATATTGCCCTCTAATTGCCCGGAATGGAGTAAATAAATAAGGTCAACAGCTGAATACAAGGTGACGGTGAATAACCCTTAATTGGCGTTATCTAAAAAGCGTAGATAAAAAAACGTGCTGTCGGAGAGCACGTGGAGAGCGTAGCGGGATTAATTGTTACTAAATGTAAAATTTAACTAAAATAACTCCAGCGTAATCATCTTATTGACGTAACGGCTAAACGCCGTCTCGTCCAGGGTTTGGGTGCCGAGGGCGTAAATCCCGTCGAGGCCGCACACCAGGGCGATAAAACGCCAGGCGATATCCACCGGCGGCTCGGTCGAGTGAAACTCACCGCAGGCGAGGCCCTGTTCCACGATCGCCACGGTCTCGGCATGCCACATGGTCATGGTCAGCAGGTAGGCCGCTTTGATGTCCGGGTCGCTGTCGGCCAGCACCTGGCCTTCCCGCCACAGGCGGATATAGGGTTCCAGCCGGCCATCCTCGCTGCCGATCATCGAGAATAACCGCTCGCGCCAGCTGGCATCCTCCGCAACCAGCGGCATGTCGAGCATCTCGCGGATAAGACGGATGAACACCTGGGACTTCAGCTCGCCAATGGAGGCGAAGTGGTGGTGCAGTTGTCCGGCGGCCACCTGCGCCTCGCGGGCGATCTGCCGGACGGTCATGGCGCTGAAGCCGCCGCGCAGCGCCAGGCGCATGGCGGCCTGCATAATTCCTTCCCGTCGCTCATCCCGCTGTAAATAGTGCATAGGACCCCGCTGATATCTGGCTTTGGCCGAGTGTAACAAAAAGTTGGACATGTGTTCAACAATCCGGCAGGATCGCCATCCTGGACATGTGTCCAAGTTCTAACATTGAGGTACACGCTATGTCACGGCAATGGATGACGCTGATGGCGATTTTGCTGGTTTATATTCCGGTGGCGATTGACGCCACGGTGTTGCATGTGGCCGCGCCGACCCTCAGCGTCGCGCTGGGCAGCAGCGGCAATGAGCTGTTGTGGATCATTGATATCTATTCATTGGTGATGGCCGGGATGGTGCTGCCGATGGGCGCCCTTGGCGATAAAATCGGCTTTAAACGTCTGCTGCTGCTCGGCAGCGCTATTTTTGGCATCGCCTCGCTGTGCGCCGCGCTGTCGCCGACCGCCCTGACGCTGATTGCCTCCCGCGCCCTGCTGGCGGTGGGGGCGGCGATGATCGTTCCGGCGACGCTTGCCGGGATCCGCAGCACCTTCGCCGAGGCCAGCCAGCGCAATATGGCGCTGGGGCTGTGGGCGGCGGTGGGCTCCGGCGGCGCGGCCTTTGGCCCGCTGGTGGGCGGCATGCTGCTGGAGCATTTCTACTGGGGATCGGTGTTCCTGATCAACGTGCCGATTGTGCTGGTGGTTATCGCCATTAACGCGAAAGTGGTGCCGCGCCAGCCCGCGCGCCGCGACCAGCCGCTGAACCTGCTGCAGGCGCTCATTTTGATTGCGGCGATCCTGATGCTGGTGTTTAGCGCCAAATCGGCCCTGAAGGGCCAGCTGGCGCTGTGGCTTACCGCGCTGGTGGCGATCGGCGGGGCGGCGATGCTGACCTGGTTTATCCGCAAACAGCTGTCGGCGGCCCGGCCGATGGTGGATATGCGCCTGTTCACCCATCGCATTATTTTAAGCGGGGTGATGATGGCGATGACGGCCCTGATTACCCTGGTGGGTTTTGAGCTGCTGATGGCGCAGGAGCTGCAGTTTGTGCATCAGAAAACGCCGTTCGAGGCGGGGATGTTTATGCTGCCGGTGATGGTGGCCAGCGGCTTTAGCGGGCCGATTGCCGGGATGCTGGTGTCGAAGCTCGGACTGCGCGAGGTGGCTACCGGCGGGATGTTGCTGAGCGCCTTCAGCTTTCTGGGCCTGGCGCTGACCGATTTCAGCACTCAACACTGGCTGGCCTGGGGGCTGATGACGCTGCTGGGCTTTAGCGTCGCCAGCGCGCTGCTGGCCTCCAGCTCCGCCATTATGGCGGCGGCGCCGAAGGAGAAAGCGGCGGCGGCCGGGGCGATCGAAACCATGGCTTATGAGCTGGGCGCCGGCCTCGGCATTGCGCTGTTCGGCCTGATCCTCACCCGCAGCTACAGCGCCACCATTGTGCTACCGTCCGGGCTGAATGAGACGATGGCGCAGCAGGCGTCGTCATCGATCGGCGAGGCGGTCAGCCTGACCCAGGGGCTGCCCGCCGGGGTGGCGGAGGCGCTAATGGGGGCGGCGAAGGCGGCCTTTACCCAGGCGCACAGCCTGGTGCTGGCGACAGCGGGGGTCATGCTGCTGCTGCTGGCCGCCGGGATTTGGCGCAGCCTCGCCACGGCGACGAAGCCGCCGTCGGCGCTATAGCTGTAGCGATAGGTCCATCGCCGCGCGGCGTAGCGGGGCGAGGGCCTTCTCTTTTAACGCCCCGGCGCTGACCGTCGCGGCCGGCACTCCGACATTCAGCGCGGCCACCACCTGGCCATGACGCGACAGCACCGGCACCGCCAGCGAGCACAGGCCCACCTCTATCTGGCGGTCGGCGAGGGCATAGCCCTGCATGCGCACCCGATCAATCTCCGCGCGTAGCCCGGCCATATCGCACAGGGTGTGTGGGGTGTAGCGAATGAGCACGGCGCGTGACAGTGTCACCTCCAGCTGCTCCTCCGGCAGCGCGCTGAGCAATACCCGACCCATCGACGTCGCCCAGGCCGGCAGACGGCTGCCGCGTCCGAGATCGACGCTCAGTAAATTATTCACCGCGGCGCGGGCGATATAGAGCACGTTATCCCCATCAAGCGTCGCCGCCGAACAGGATTCGCCGAGGGCTTTGCCGAGGCTATCCAGCGCCGTCTGCGCCACTTTCGCCAGCGGGGTGCCGGCGAGATAGGCATGGCCCACCGCCAGCACCCGGGGCAACAGCTCATAATGGCGGCCATCCGGGCTATGGACCATGCCCAGCGCGGCGAGGGTATACAGGCAGCGGCGTACCGCCGCGCGGGAAATTTGCGTTTTCTGGCTTAACTGGGAAATGGTCAGCCGCTGACGCTGCGGGGTAAAGGCGTTAAGCACCTCCAGCCCGCGAGCCAGAGACAGCATAAAGTTGGGATCGTGCTCGGCCTGCCTGGCGCTTAGGGTGGTGGGGGTATGGTCACGCATGGATTCCCTCTCCGTTGCATTGCAAAGCTCACGGGGCATCACTATACCGTGCGCAAACCGCACCGTCCTGAATTGTGCCGGTTTTACCACCGCGATCACATTATTAACCGCCTTTTAACAAACGTGCCGATAATCGCACAACATTTCGATTATCGCCGTTGACCACCCGCCAGACCGAACCCTATTGTCAATGGCACAGCCCTCCCCGTTATGGAAGTGGGTACAAAAAGTTATACATCTCATCAGGAAGCGAAAATGACTGCCACCGTAGAAGGTATTGAGAGCTGGATTGTGGATGTCCCAACCATCCGGCCACATAAATTGTCGATGACCACCATGGGATGTCAGACGCTGGTGATCGTGCGCCTTACTCGCTCCGACGGCATCTGCGGCATTGGCGAGGCCACCACCATCGGCGGCTTGAGCTATGGCGTCGAGAGCCCGGAGGCTATCTCGTCGGCGATAACGCATTACCTGACGCCGCTGCTGCTGGGGCAACCGGCCGATAACCTGAATGCGCTGACCGCCCGCATGAACAGCGCCATTAAAGGCAACACCTTTGCGAAGTCCGCCATTGAAACCGCGCTGTTGGATGCCCAGGGCAAAGCGCTGGGCCTGCCGGTGTCGGCGCTGCTCGGCGGCGCGCTGCAAACGTCCTTGCCGGTGCTGTGGACGTTAGCCAGCGGCGATACCGCAAAAGATATTGCCGAAGGGGAAAAATTGTTAGCAGAGGGCCGCCATCGGGCATTCAAGCTGAAAATTGGCGCCCGCGAATTAGCTACCGACCTGCGCCATACCCGCGCCATTGTGGAAGCGTTAGGGGATCGCGCCAGCATCCGCGTCGACGTCAACCAGGCCTGGGACGCCGCGACCGGCGCGAAAGGCTGCCGCGAGCTGGCGGCGATGGGCGTCGACCTCATCGAACAGCCGGTCAGCGCCCACGACAACGCGGCGCTGGTGCGGTTGAGCCAGCATATTGAAACCGCGATCCTCGCCGACGAAGCGGTAGCCACCGCTTACGATGGCTATCAACTGGCGCAGCAGGGCTTTACCGGCGCTTACGCGCTGAAAATAGCCAAGGCCGGCGGACCGAATAGCGTACTGGCGCTGGCCCGCGTCGCCCAGGCGGCGGGGATAGGCCTGTATGGCGGCACCATGCTGGAGGGGACCGTGGGGACTGTCGCCTCGCTGCACGCCTGGTCGACGCTGCCGCTGCAGTGGGGCACCGAGATGTTCGGCCCGCTGTTGCTGAAAGACGATATCGTCCGCGTACCGCTCTCCTTTGCCGACGGCGAGGTGGCGCTCCCGCAAACCCCGGGTCTTGGCGTCGAGCTGGATGAAGACAAACTGCGTTTTTACACCCGCCAGGCGTAGCGGGTAACAGGAGAAACACATGCTATTTAAAGTGGAGATGACCGTGAATATTCCGCTTGGCTTTCCCGTCGCCGAAGCGGAGGAAATAAAGCAACGCGAAAAAGCCTATTCACAACAATTACAGCGGGAAGGCAAGTGGCGACATATCTGGCGCGTCGCCGGTCTTTACGCCAATGTCAGTATTTTCGATGTCAACGATGCCGAAGAGTTACATCAAATATTAATGGGATTGCCGCTGTATCCTTTTATGGATATTCGCGTCGAGGCGCTGTGCCGTCATCCCTCGTCTGTTCGTGACGACGATAGCTAATAATAATAACACCTGACCTTATGCCGGGGTGACCCGGAAAATACCCTACAACGATAAGAGAGAATAATGATGAGTAATGCTTTCGTACAACAAGAAGCCGTGCAGAAATTATTACGTGAAGGCGCGGGTTTACATGTCCCTGGCGGTAACGAACGTTTTAAAGCCATTATTCACCGTCTGCTGGAGAATATCTGTACGCTGATCGACGACTATAACGTTACCGAAGAAGAGTTCTGGCATGCGGTGAACTATCTGCATGCGCTGGGCGGCCGTCAGGAGGCGGCGCTGCTGGCGGCGGGACTGGGTCTGGAGCATTTCCTCGACCTGCGTCAGGACGCCATTGACGCGGCGGCGCGCCGGGAAACCGGCACCCCGCGCACCATCGAAGGGCCGCTGTATGTGGCTAATGCGCCGCTGGCGGACGGCCACGCCCGGATGGATGATGGCGCCGACGCCGGGGAAGTGATGTGGCTGCATGGCCAGGTCAACGATACCGAGGGCCGGCCGGTGGCCAACGCCATTGTCGATATCTGGCACGCCAATACCCTCGGCAATTACTCCTTCTTCGACCCGAGCCAGAGCGAATACAACCTGCGCCGGCGGATCCGCACCGGCGCCGATGGCCGCTACAGCGTGCGCAGCATCCTGCCATCCGGCTACGGCTGTCCGCCGGATGGCCCGACGCAGAAGCTGCTGGATCGGTTAGGCCGCCATGGCAACCGTCCGGCGCACATTCACTTCTTCGTCTCCGCGCCGGGGCATAAACATCTCACCAGCCAGATCAACCTCAGCGGCGATAAATACCTGTGGGATGATTTTGCCTTTGCCACCCGCGACGGCCTGATTGCCGACCCGATCAAAGTGACGGACCGCGAGACTATCGCGCAGCGCGACCTTGAGGGAGAGCACACTGAGGTCTGTTTTGATTTCACCCTGTGTAAAGCGCTCAGCGCCGACGAAGAGCAGCGCGGCGCCCGCCTGCGCGCCAAAGCGTAATCTGCTGTAACGGCCCCGGGCATGCGGTTGCCCGGGCCAGACATTGCACCTGAAAGCAAACAATTCACCCGGTTTCTTTCATCCTGAATACTGCAGGAGGGACTGACTCATGCAAAAAACGCTATCAGCGCTTAAAGACAAAATTAACAACGCCTTAATTGTCGATCGTGAAAACCATATTTACCGCTGCCACCGTTCGATATTTACCGACCCGCAGCTGTTTGAATTTGAAATGAAGCATATCTTTGAAGGTAATTGGGCGTTTCTCGCCCATGAAAGCCAAATAGCCGAGCCGGGGGATTATTATACCCTGACGCTGGGGCGTCAGCCGGTCATTATTACCCGCGATAAAAAGAACGAGCTGCATGCGTTAATTAACAGCTGCGCCCATCGCGGCGCCATGTTATGTCGACGGAAAACCGGGAATAAAAACTCATTTACCTGTCCGTTTCACGGCTGGACCTTCAGCAATAATGGCAAACTATTAAAAGCTAAAGATGAAAGCACCGGCGGCTATCCTGACACCTTCAAACAGGAAGGATCGCACGACCTGCAAAAGCTGCCGCGTTTTCAGTCCTATCGCGGTTTCTTATTCGGTAGCCTCAATGCCGACGTGCAGCCGCTGGAAGCCTATCTCGGGGAAACCTGCAAAATCATCGATCTGATCGTCGACCAGGCGCCGGAGGGGCTGGAGGTGCTCAAGGGATCGTCGAGCTATGTGTACGAGGGCAACTGGAAGCTGGGCGCAGAGAACGGCGCTGATGGCTACCACGTGAGCGTGGTGCACTGGAACTATGCCTCCACCATGTCGCGGCGCAATTATGAAGCGGAAGGCACCCATGCGGTGGACGCCAACGGCTGGTCAAAAAGCCTCGGCGGCGGCTACGGATTTGATAACGGCCATATGCTGCTGTGGACCCGGGCGCTGAACCCGGAGGTGCGCCCGGTGTATGCCCACCGCGAGCGCCTGCAGGCGGAATTCGGCGAACTCCGCGCCGACCAGATGGTCAACGAAACCCGCAACCTGTGCCTGTACCCCAACGTCTATCTGATGGATCAATTCTCCACCCAGATCCGCGTCATTCGTCCGCTGGCGGTGGACAAAACCGAAGTCACTATCTGGTGCTTTGCGCCGAAGGGGGAATCCGACCAGGCGCGGGCCCTGCGCATCCGCCAGTACGAGGATTTCTTTAACGTCAGCGGGATGGGCACCCCGGACGACCTCGAAGAGTTCAGCGCCTGTCAGCGCGGCTATCTCGGCGAAAACCTGGCGTGGAGCGATCTCAGCCGCGGCGCGCTGCGCTGGGTCGACGGTCCGGATGAGCATGCGCAGCACGCCGGATTTCATCCGCGCTTAAGCGGCGTGAAATCGGAGGACGAGGCGCTGTATATCGCCCATCACCATCACTGGCAGACGCTGATGCTGGCGGCGATTGAACAAGAGCAGCAACGCTATGACCAGTCGATCACCCAGCGCGTGGAGGTGGCCTGATGCTGAACCTCGAACAGGTACGCCAGTTTCTCTACTACGAAGCCCGTCTGCTGGATGATCGTCAGTGGGATGAATGGCTCAGCTGCTACAGCCCGCAGGTCGTCTACTGGATGCCCGCGTGGGGCGACGATGACCAGCTGACGCGCGATCCGCAAAAAGAGATTTCGCTGATCTACTATCCCAACCGCGAAGGGCTGGAGGATCGCGTCTACCGGATTAAAACCGAGCGCTCAGGGGCCAGCACGCCGGAGCCGCGAACCACCCATATCATCAGCAACGTCGAGCTGCTGGGGGAGAACGATGAAGGGCTGGAGGTGCGTTACAGCTGGGTGACCTGGAGCCACCGCTATCAGCACACCGACGCCTTTTTCGGCGCCACCTGCTGCACGCTGACCGAGCAGGACGGCAGGCCGCAGATCGTGCGCAAAACCGTGCGCCTGAATAACGATTATATCCGTCAGGTGATCGACGTTTACCACATTTAAGAGGCGCTTATGACCTTCACTATTGCTCTTAATTTTGAGGACGGTATTACCCGCTTTATTCAATGCCATGCCGGAGAGAAAGTCCTGGATGCCGCCTATCGGCAGAAGGTGAATTTGCCGATGGACTGCTCGGACGGCGTGTGCGGCACCTGCAAATGCCACTGCGCCAGCGGGGAATACGCTCTCGGCGACGAGTATCTCGACGAAGCGCTAAGCGACGAGGAAGCGCAGGCCCGCCAGGTGCTGACCTGTCAGATGGTGCCCACCAGCGACTGCGTTATCGATGTGCCAGTGGCTGCCGCCCAGTGTAAAACCGCCCTGACGAACACCGGGGCGCAGGTGCGGCAGGTGAATTGTCTGTCCGATACCGCCGTCGAGCTGGTGGTCGCCCTCGATGAACCGCTGGACTTCCTGGCGGGGCAGTACGTCAACATCCAGGTGCCAGGCACGCCGCACGTTCGCGCCTATTCCTTCAGCTCCCGCCCAGGCTCGGCAGAAGGACGTTTCCTGATCCGTAACGTGCCCGGCGGCATGATGAGCCAGTGGTTAACCCGGCAGGCGCGGCCCGGCGATCGCCTGATCCTCAGCGGCCCGATGGGCAGCTTCTATCTGCGCCATGGCGAACGTCCGCTGCTGATGCTGGCCGGCGGTACCGGGCTGGCGCCGCTGCTCTCCATGCTCGAGACCCTGCAGACGCAGAACAGCTCGCGCCCGGTGACCCTGCTGTATGGCGTCACGCGCGACGGCGACCTGGTGAAGACCGAGGCGCTGGAGGCATTCCGTCAGCAGTTAACCCACTTTCGCTGGCTGCCGGTGGTGGCGGAGGAAAACAGCGCCTGCCCGCAGCGCGGCTTTGTCACCGATCATCTTGACGACGCCATGCTGAATAATGGCGAGGTCGATATCTACCTTTGCGGCCCGCCGCCGATGGTCAACGCGGTCGCCACGGCGCTGCGCGAGCGAGGGATCGCCCCGGCGGGCTTCTGGTACGAGAAATTTATCGCCAGCCAGAGCGCGGCGGCATAAGGAGGAAGTATGCGTTTTCGCGATAAAGTGGTCGCCATCACCGGCGCGGCCCAGGGCATTGGCCGCCAGACCGCGGAGCAGGCGGCTGCGGAAGGCGCGGCTCTGCTGCTCATCGATCGCGCGCCCTGGGTGCGCGAGCTGGCGGCGACCCTGGCGCAGTCCGGCAGTCAGGTGCTGGCGCTGGAGGCGGACCTGGAACAGTGGCCGAGCGCCGAGCAGGCATTTGCCGACGGGGTCGCGCATTTTGGCCGCATCGATGTGCTAATCAATAACGTCGGGGGGACCATCTGGGCGCGGCCGTTTGCCGAATACCAGCCGGACCAGATTGAGAAAGAGATCCGCCGCTCGCTGTTTCCCACCCTGTGGGGCTGCCGCGCGGCGCTGCCCTGGATGCTCAAGCAGGGCAAAGGCAGCATCGTCAACATCTCATCGGTGGCGACGGCGGGGGTCAACCGGGTGCCTTACTCGGCGGCGAAAGGCGGCGTCAATGCGCTGACCCGGTCGATCGCCATGGAGTACAGCGGCAGCGGCATCCGCATCAATGCCGTCGCGCCGGGCGGGACGGAGGCGCCGCCGCGCCTGACGCCGCGTAACGACGAGCAGCCCGGTGAGCAGGAGAAGGTATGGTATCAGCAGGTGGTCGATCAGACGGTGGCCAGCAGCCTGATGCACCGCTACGGCACGCTGGCGGAACAGGCGAATGCGATCCTGTTCCTCGCCAGCGATGAGGCCAGCTATATCACCGGCGTGACCCTCCCGGTGGCGGGCGGCGATCTCGGCTAACGGCGGGTCGCGTACCAGCAGAGCAGGGAGCCGAGACACACCATCCCGGCCCCCTGCCAGAAGGGCCACGATAGCGCGGCGCTAAGCAGGATCGCCGCCAGCGCGGAGGAGAGCACCGGCGTGAAGTAGGAGGCCGCCGCCAGCAGGCTGACGTTGCCGTGAAGGATCCCCACGTTCCACGCGGCGTAGGCCAGACCGAGCGCCACCGCTACCGTCAGCAGCTTGATGCTGACCGGCCAGCTGAAGACCATCGGCGGCTGCGGCGTGGCGAGAAACTTCAGCCACAGCGTCAGCGCGGTTAACAGGACGAACAGGGTAATGGCATTTTTGCCGCGGGCATATTTGGCCGTCACCGTGCAGTAGGCCGCCCAGATAAAGGCGCCGATAAAGGCCAACAGATAGCTGAGCGGACTGGAGATGACGTTGCTGATAATCTCGTCCAGCTGCAGGCCATGCTCACCCCCCAACACCCAGCCGACGCCAAGCAGGGCGAGAAGCAAACCGGGGATCACCAGCCAGCTGCTTTTCTGACCATTAAACAGGATGGCGAACAGAATGGTCAGGCTGGGCCACAGGTAATTGACCATCCCCACTTCAATGGCCTGCTGACGGCTGGCGGCATAGCCCAGGGATAGCGCGAGGCAGATTTCATAGCTGACGAACAGCGCGCTGCCGGCCAGCAGATAGCGGCGCGGGATCTGGCGCAGGTTAGGGAAACCGACGGTAAAAATCAGCAGCAGGCCGCTGAGGCTGTAAATCATCGCCGCGCCGCCGACCGGTCCCAGTCCTTCGCTGACGCCGCGAATCAATCCGACCATGGTGCTCCATAAAATAATGGCGGCGAAGCCGATGGTCGTGGCTCTCTTTTTCTCCATGCTTATCCTGAGGGTTACGCAAATGCAGCCGGCATATATATCATCTTTTTACCGCCGCGGGGCGAAATTTTCCGCCATGGGTAACCCCTAGGGATTAGTGAAAACGGCCGCGGCTGGCGATTAAGGGGGCGTTGGTTTTGCTCCTTGATTTGACGCAAATTTTCCCGGGATTTTGCTGTTAGTTTCCTCCGCGCGATGAATCAACATCCTGCATGGAGGAATGCAATGGACGTCAGCCGCAGAAAGTTCTTTAAGATCTGCGCAGGCGGTATGGCCGGAACCACAGCTGCCGCCCTGGGCTTTGCCCCCAAAATGGCGCTGGCTCAGGCACGCAACTACAAATTGCTGCGTGCGAAAGAGATCCGCAACACCTGCACTTACTGCTCCGTTGGCTGCGGGCTATTAATGTATAGCCTCGGCGACGGCGCGAAAAACGCCAAAGAAGCGATTTACCATATTGAAGGGGATCCGGACCATCCGGTGAGCCGCGGCGCGTTATGCCCGAAAGGCGCCGGCCTGCTGGACTATGTCCACAGTGACAACCGCCTGCGCTACCCGGAATACCGCGCGCCGGGATCTGATAAATGGCAGCGACTCTCCTGGGATGAAGCCTTCAGCCGCATCGCGCGGCTGATGAAAGCCGACCGCGACGCCAACTTTATGGAAAAGAACGAACAGGGCGTGACGGTTAACCGCTGGCTTTCCACCGGCATGCTGTGCGCTTCGGCAGCAAGTAATGAAACCGGCATGCTGACGCAAAAATTTGTGCGTTCGCTCGGCATGCTGGCGGTAGACAACCAGGCACGCGTCTGACACGGACCAACGGTAGCAAGTCTTGCTCCAACATTTGGTCGCGGTGCGATGACCAACCACTGGGTGGATATCAAAAACGCGAACGTCGTGGTGGTGATGGGCGGCAACGCCGCGGAAGCCCACCCGGTGGGATTCCGCTGGGCGATGGAAGCGAAAAACAACAACGACGCCACGCTTATCGTTGTCGACCCGCGCTTTACGCGTACGGCGTCGGTGGCGGATATCTATGCGCCGATTCGCTCCGGTACCGACATTACCTTCCTGTCGGGGGTCCTGCTGTACCTGATCGAACATAACAAAATCAATGCCGAGTACGTGAAGCACTACACCAACGCCAGCCTGCTGGTGCGGGATGATTTTGCCTTCGAAGAGGGGCTGTTCAGCGGCTATGATGCGGACAAACGCCAGTATGATAAATCGTCCTGGAACTACCAGTTCGATGAAAACGGCTACGCCAAACGCGATGAGACGCTCAGCCATCCGCGCTGCGTGTGGAACCTGCTGAAGCAGCACGTTTCCCGTTACACGCCGGAGGTGGTCGAAAACATCTGCGGTACGCCGAAAGCGGACTTCCTCAAGGTGTGCGACGTGCTGGCCTCAACCAGCGCCGCCGATCGCACCACCACTTTCCTATATGCCCTGGGCTGGACGCAGCACACCGTCGGCGCGCAGAACATTCGCACCATGGCGATGATCCAGCTGCTGCTCGGCAATATGGGCATGGCCGGCGGCGGCGTGAATGCCCTGCGCGGTCACTCTAACATTCAGGGACTGACCGACCTTGGCCTGCTGTCCACCAGCCTGCCGGGCTACCTGACGCTGCCTTCTGATAAGCAGCCGGATCTGCAGACGTATCTGGCGGCCAACACGCCAAAAGCGACCCTGCCGGACCAGGTGAACTACTGGAGCAACTACCCGAAATTCTTTGTCAGCCTGATGAAGTCCTTCTACGGCGACGCGGCGCAAAAAGAGAACGACTGGGGCTTCCACTGGCTGCCGAAATGGGACCAGGCTTATGACGTTATCAAGTATTTCAATATGATGGATAACGGCAACGTCACCGGCTATATCTGCCAGGGCTTTAACCCGGTGGCGTCGTTCCCGGATAAAAACAAGGTGGTTCGCAGCCTGAGCAAGCTGAAGTATATGGTGGTTATCGACCCGCTGGTCACCGAAACCTCCACCTTCTGGCAAAACCACGGCGAGTCGAACGATGTCGACCCGTCGACGATTCAGACGGAAGTCTTCCGCCTGCCATCGACCTGCTTTGCCGAAGAGGACGGTTCGATCGCTAACTCTGGCCGCTGGCTGCAGTGGCACTGGAAAGGTCAGGATGCCCCAGGTGAAGCACGTAACGACGGCGAGATCCTGGCCGGGATTTACCATCGTCTGCGCGAACTGTACCGCACCGAAGGTGGTAAAGGCGCTGAGCCGCTGCTGAAGATGGGCTGGCACTACAAGCAGCCGGATCGTCCGGAATCAGAAGAGGTGGCGAAAGAGAACAACGGCTACGCGCTGGCGGATCTCTACGACGCTAACGGCGCGCCGCTGGCGAAAAAAGGGCAACTGCTCAATAGCTTCGCGCTGCTGCGCGATGACGGCACCACCGCGTCGTCTTGCTGGATCTACAGCGGCAGCTGGACGGAGCAGGGCAACCAGATGGCGAACCGCGATAACGCCGACCCGTCGGGTCTGGGCAATACGCTGGGCTGGGCCTGGGCGTGGCCGCTCAATCGCCGGGTGCTCTATAACCGCGCGTCAGCCGACATCAACGGCAAGCCGTGGGATGCGAAGCGGATGCTGATCCAGTGGAACGGCAGCAAGTGGGTCGGGAATGATATTCCGGACTTCAATACCGCGCCGCCGGGGAGCAACACCGGGCCGTTTATCATGCAGCAGGAGGGGCTGGGTCGTCTGTTCGCGCTGGATAAGCTGGCGGAAGGGCCGTTCCCGGAACACTACGAGCCGATGGAAACCCCGCTTGGCACTAACCCGCTGCACCCGAAGGTGGTCTCCAGCCCGGTGGTGCGTGTGTATGAAGAGGACGCCATTCGCTTAGGTAAGAAGGATAAGTTCCCGTACGTCGGGACCACCTATCGTCTGACCGAACACTTCCATACCTGGACCAAGCATGCGCTGCTCAATTCCATCGCGCAGCCGGAACAGTTTGTCGAAATCAGCGAAGGGCTGGCAAAAGCGAAAGGCATCGCCAACGGCGACCGGGTAAAAGTCAGCAGCCAGCGCGGCTTTATTCGCGCGGTGGCGGTGGTGACGCGCCGTCTGCAAACCCTCAACGTCAACGGCCAGCAGGTGGAGACCGTCGGGATCCCGCTGCACTGGGGTTTTGAAGGCGTGGCTCGCAAAGGCTATATCGCTAACACCCTGACGCCGAACGTCGGCGATTCCAACTCGCAAACGCCGGAGTACAAGGCGTTTCTGGTCAACATCGAGAAAGCGTAAGGAGCGATTCAATGGCGATGGAAACACAAGACATTATTAAACGCTCCGCGACCAACCCGATCACGCCCGCGCCGCGCGCGCGGGATCATAAGGCGGAAGTCGCCAAGCTTATCGATGTCTCCTCCTGCGTGGGCTGTAAAGCCTGCCAGGTGGCCTGCTCCGAGTGGAACGACATCCGCGATGAGGTGGGGCACTGCGTCGGGGTGTACGACAACCCGGCGGATCTCAGCGCTAAATCCTGGACGGTGATGCGCTTTAGCGAGACCGAACAGAACGGCAAACTGGAGTGGCTTATCCGTAAGGATGGCTGTATGCACTGCGAAGAGCCGGGCTGCCTGAAGGCCTGCCCGTCCGCCGGGGCGATTATTCAGTACGCCAACGGCATCGTCGATTTCCAGCAGGAAAACTGCATCGGCTGCGGCTACTGCATTGCCGGGTGTCCGTTTAACGTCCCGCGTCTCAATAAAGAGGATAACCGGGTCTATAAATGCACCCTGTGCGTGGACCGGGTCAGCGTCGGTCAGGAACCGGCGTGCGTGAAAACCTGTCCGACCGGCGCGATCCACTTCGGTACGAAGAAAGAGATGCTGGAGGTGGCCGAGGAGCGGGTGGCTAAGCTGAAAAAACGCGGCTATGCCAGGGCCGGGATTTACAACCCGCAGGGCGTCGGCGGCACCCATGTGATGTACGTCCTGCATCATGCCGACCAGCCCGAGCTTTATCACAAGCTGCCTGCTGCGCCGAAGATTGATACCTCGGTGGAGCTGTGGAAAGGGATCCTGAAGCCGCTGTCGGCGGCGGGCTTTATCGCTACCTTTGCCGGGCTTATCTATCACTACATCGGTATCGGGCCAAATAAGGAAGTTGACGACGACGAGGAGGAGCATGATGAGTAAATCGAAGATGATAGTGCGCACGACCTTTATCGATCGCGCCTGTCACTGGACGGTGGTGATCGCTTTCTTCCTCGTGGCGCTATCGGGTATTTCGTTTTTCTTCCCGACCCTGCAGTGGCTGACGGAAACCTTCGGTACCCCGCAGATGGGGCGTATTCTGCACCCCTTCTTCGGAGTGCTGATTTTTATCGCCCTGATGTTTATGTTTGTGCGTTTTGTCCATCACAACATCCCTGATAAACAGGATATCCCCTGGCTGAAAGGCATTGTGGAGGTGCTGAAAGGCAACGAGCATAAAGTGGCGCGGGTCGGTAAATATAACGCCGGGCAAAAGATGATGTTCTGGACCATCATGAGCATGATTTTTGTGCTGCTGGTGACCGGCGTGATTATCTGGCGTCCCTGGTTTGCCCACTATTTCCCGATTCAGGTGATTCGCTACAGCCTGTTAATTCACGCGACGTCGGCCATTATTCTGATCCACGCGATCCTTATCCATATGTATATGGCGTTCTGGGTTAAGGGGTCGATTAAGGGGATGATTGAAGGTAAGGTCAGCCGCCGTTGGGCGAAGAAACATCACCCGCGCTGGTATCGCGATGTCGAACGTCTGGAGGCGATCAAAGAGAGTCGCGAAGGGATGAAGTAAGCCGTCTGGCCAGGAAGCCCGCTCCAGTTTTGCTGGAGCGGGTTTATGTGTTAGTGATTAATGCGTCCATCGCTGATATCACGGTCGTTCTTTCTTTAGCCAAATTGCAGATAAAATATTTTTTATCCAGCCTTTGCTTTGCCACGCTGGTGATTGCCGGCGTGTTGATGAACAGTTTCTCAAACTCCATATTAATAACCGGGGCGGCAGCATGATAATGGCCGGTCAAATGAGAATGATAGCTCAGCGGCACAATTAAACGTGTACCAAGGTCATTAAAATAATCATGTTGGATTACCATTAAATAAGGTTGAAACGCATTGGTTCTCGATGATGGGTTACGAAAGATATCAAATTGTGCCGCCATTAAATCCCTCCGAAAAAAGGATCCTCTGACAACAACCCTGCACGGGCAGTGAACTCATTCAGTGCCTTAATGAATTCCTGGTCTTTTCGGCGTTTGTCCGCATCGACGATGATAAGTGCCTGGTTTTGCGGGTTAAACGTTGTTGTACGATCGCGAGTCTGTGACTTGTTAACGGCATTCTGTTTCATTATCTGCTCCTTGTTGTTGGCGAGCTGATTATCACGCGGTGTGCGATGAAAAGAAATACCTGGTTCGGATTTGTTTTTTATTTTGCGAAGCAACTTCCAGAGGAAAGCAACCGCATGAAATATTCATGGTTATGGTAATAAACCCGGCGCTGGCATTAACCAGCGCGGCGGGAAATAATCAGAACTTCTCCGGAATAAAGCGGAAGGGGAAATTGGTCTGTTTCATTTTGCTCATTTTGCGCTTCGGCAGCGTGACATGCTCCACTGGCAAGGCTTCGTAGGGGATCTGCGACAGCAGGTGGGTGATGATATTCAGACGCACCCGCTTTTTATCTTCGGAGCGGGCGACGAACCACGGCGCCCAGGCGGTGTCGGTGGCGGCGAACATGGCGTCGCGGGCAGCGGTATATTCATCCCAGCGGTTGAAAGACTTGATGTCCATCGGCGAGAGCTTCCAGATCTTGCGCCCGTCGTCGATGCGATCCCGCAGGCGCTGCTCCTGCTCCTGCGGAGAGACCTCCAGCCAGTACTTAAGCAGGATAATGCCCGACTCGACCATGCCGCGCTCCACCATCGGCGCGCCGTCGAGGAACTTCTGCACTTCCTCGGGGGTACAAAAGCCCATCACCCGTTCGACGCCGGCGCGGTTATACCAGCTGCGATCGAAAATCACGATTTCGCCAGCCGCCGGGAGGTGCTTGATATAGCGCTGAAAATAGAGCTGACTTTTCTCGCGTTCGGTGGGCG
This sequence comes from Klebsiella sp. JN_Kp127, assembly GCF_040062505.1. Taxonomy (NCBI): domain Bacteria; kingdom Pseudomonadati; phylum Pseudomonadota; class Gammaproteobacteria; order Enterobacterales; family Enterobacteriaceae; genus Klebsiella; species Klebsiella sp. JN_Kp127. Next base: position 65,644 of record NZ_JBEAHS010000041.1, on the reverse strand, counting down.
AGGGTAAGGCGACGACCCGGAAGATCCGCGGACTGACGCGCTCGGTGATCGCCTTAATCGTGCCGCCTTTGCCGGCGCCGTCCCGGCCTTCAAAGACGATGCACACCTTCAGCCCTTTATGCACCACCCAGCGCTGCAGTTTTACCAGCTCAACGTGGAGCTTGCGCAGCGCCTTCTAGTACGCTTTATTGTCGAGCGGGGCGATCTTCACCGCCGCGTCGACAGGATGACCGCTTTTCTTATTACCCATCGCCATGCTCCGTGTTGCCGAGGTATCCCTTTGAAGTGTAATCCTTCACTGGCGTGGCGGTGGAAAATATTCGCGCCCGGGACGGGCTAGCTGACGTTCCCCGCGGCAATGACTTCCAGCCCCACCCGCTGCCCCCATGACAGCTCCAGGGTGTTACCGTCCGGGTCGGCAAAGAAAGCGAAATAGCCCACAGGATCGCCCAGCTGCTCCGGTTCCCGGCGCAGAACGCCTTCCCGCCGCGCCTGGGCGACCTTCTCATCGATCTCCGCCTGGGTGGCGCAGGCGACGCCGAGATGGCCGAACGGACCCAGCGGCGTGTCGGCAGGGTCATCACTTTGCACCAGCACCAGGGCGAAAGGTCGGGTGCGATCGCTGAGCCACGCCACTTTACGCGCCGAGGGGAGGTTGGGTTCGCGCTGGTGAATAACGGTCATCGCCGTGTAGCGGGTATAAAAATCGATGCTGCTGGCCAGACAGCGGACGGTAAAGGCGACATGGGTAAAGCCAACATCAACATTTTGCATGGATGATTCTCCCGAGGTGAACGATGTCTCGACTTTACAACCTCAAGTTAACTTGAGATCAATCCACAATGTGTCCCTGCGTGCCCACCAATTTTTACAGGGAATTATCCATCGCCCGGCGCCTCTGCCGCCAGCAGGACCGCCATGGTGGCGCTGGCGAGCGCATGAACGAATCAGGCCGTTGTATGGAGGATACTGCCGTCGGGCGTTTTTAGCTGGTGTGGCGAGGCGGGATGGTCAATAATGCCGGCCGTCTCTCAATACCCCTATAAGATGTATGAAAAAAACGATTTTTTCACTGGCGCTGGGCACTTTCGGACTCGGCATGGCGGAATTTGGCATTATGGGCGTGCTGCCGGACATGGCGCGCGATGTCGGGATTTCAATCCCCGCCGCCGGCAATATGATTGCCTGGTATGCCTTCGGCGTGGTGATCGGCGCGCCGATCATGGCGTTGCTCTCCAGTCGGTTTTCGTTGAAATCGGTGATGCTGTTTCTCGCCGCCCTGTGCATTCTCGGCAATACCCTGTTTACCTTCTCCAGCAGCTACGCCATGCTGGCGCTTGGCCGGCTGGTTTCCGGGTTTCCCCACGGGGCTTTCTTCGGCGTGGGGGCGATCATCCTGTCGAAAATCGCGCCGCCGGGGAGGGTGACCGCCGCGGTGGCGGGGATGATCGGCGGCATGACGGTGGCTAACCTGGTGGGCGTTCCCGGGGGCACCTGGCTTGGGCATCATTTTAGCTGGCGCTATACCTTCGCGCTCATCGCGGTGTTTAACGTCGCGGTGTTTATGGCCATCTTCTGCTGGGTCCCTACGCTGTATGATCGGGCCACCACCCGGCTGCGCGAGCAGTTCCGTTTCCTCGCTTCCCCGGCGCCGTGGCTGATTTTTGCCGCCACCATGTTCGGCAACGCCGGGGTGTTCGCGTGGTTCAGCTATATCAAGCCCTTTATGCTCAACGTTTCCGGCTTTGCCGAAAGCCGGATGATGCTGATTATGATGCTGGCGGGGCTGGGGATGGTGGTCGGCAACCTGTTCAGCGGCAAAATTTCCGGGCGCTACAGTCCGCTGCGCATCGCGGCCATCACCGACGGGGCGATCGCTGTGACGCTGCTGCTGATCTTTGCCTTCGGGGAGCATAAAATCGCTTCGCTGACGCTGGCGTTTTTCTGCTGTGCCGGGCTGTTTGCCCTGTCGGCGCCGCTGCAGATCCTGTTGCTGCAGAACGCCAAAGGCGGCGAGATGCTGGGGGCGGCAGGGGGGCAGATCGCCTTTAACCTCGGGAGCGCCATCGGCGCCTTCTGCGGCGGAATGATGATTGCCCAGGGCTTCGGCTGGAACAGCGTGGCGCTCCCCGCCGCCACGCTGTCGTTTCTGGCGATGAGCGCCTTGCTCATCTACGGCCGCCATCAGCGCCGACAGGCTTGCTAACGACGCTTATTCACGCCAGGGCTCGCCGAGCGTCAGCATCAGCCGGTTGGCCCAGGCGAAAAAGGCCGCTGACTGCAGCAGATCCAGCTGGGCCAGAGTATCTAAGCCCTGTTCATCAAGCGCTGCCAGATGGCTGGCATTCAGCGCGGGCGGCGTCACCGATAGCGCGGCGGCGGCGTCGATTTCCGCCTGCCAGCGCGGCGACTGCCCACCGCGCAGATCCTCTCCCGGCGTCACCGCCAGCAGCGTGTCGACGGCGGTCTCGTCCTTCGCCAGCTGCGCCGCTTTGCGGGCATGCACCGAGGCGCAGTAAATACAGCCGTTGATTTTACTGGCCACCGTGGCGGCCAGTTCACGTTCGGCGCGCGGCAATCCCCCCGGGGTATAGAAAATGCCTTTATCGGTCAGCGTCCGCTGCTCCAGCACCGGCTGGTTGCGCGCCAGCAGGCGGAAGTAGGGCGAATCGCTATGGCCATATTTGGCCAGAATCGCCTGTTCTTCAACGCTAAATTCCACCAGCGGTTTATCCGCCAGCCAGGGTTCCCAGTGCAGCTCCTCGCGGGTGAAGCGCACGGGGGCCGCTTTACCGCTCTGCGCGTGCGGGGTGGTGTGCCAGTACCCGGCCACCACCGGCGTATCGGCGCTGACGATGGGCTGGTGGTTGAGCGCCCGCAGACCCAGCAGCAGGCGGCTCTGGAAGCTGACAAAGGCCACCAACTGCGCCAGGGTGACGATGCCCCGCAGGCTCCAGCCCGCGTTTGTCAGAGCCTGCAGCGCGCCGGGTGTCGCTTCGACGGGGGTGAAGGTCAGCAGGCGGGCAAAGGCCAGCGCCGGAACCAGACGACCCGTGGTCGGATCGGCCAGGCCGAAGCCGGCATAGTGCGCCGCCAGCGCGTCCGCCTGATGGAGCTTCGCCACCTTTGCCGCCACCGCGAAGCGTTCATCGAGGGGAAAGTCGGCGTCCTGCTGGCTGAACAGCACTTCATAACTTCCCTGCGCATGTCGGGTAGCGGCATCGCGGACTGCGCGCGCCTGGTCGAGCGGGGAACCGGCGGCGATCTCCGCCAGTTCGGCCAGAATATCCTGACTCAGCGTCATGGTGACTCCTTATCTGATGTGGGGGGCAATATGCTGAGCGATCAGCTCAATGGAACGCAGCGTATCCCGGTGCGAAGGCTCCACCGAGTGCACCTGGAACGAAACATCGGTGGCGCGGGCCAGCACGCTGTCCTGCGCCAGGGAGGCAACAACATGCTCAGGATCGCCCACGTGGGCATCCAGCTGTTGCAGATAGTCAGTGACACTGTCACCTTCTATCAGATGACCCGCAGCCCGGTGCTGTGCCGCCTGCTTGCGCAGGCCGGGTTCGGCGACCTGCAGGGCGTGGGCGTGACTGTCGGCGACGAAGGCGGTGCGCGAAGCGAGGATCCGCGGCGCAACGCCGTCCGGCAGCGCCGCCAGATAGGCGTCGACGATCGGGTTCTGAATGACGTCCAGCGGCAGGCGTGGCTCACCGGGCGGCCGGGGCTGCGTGCGCGACAGCATCAGCCCGTGCCCCGCCTGACCGGCGCGGATGGCGCCTTCCACCGAGAAGGTGGCGATCCAGATGCGCGCCGCCAGCTGCGGCGCGGGCGGATAGAGACGGTTGTCCGGGTGGCTGAGGGTGTCGCCGCGCCAGGCGCTGTGGATCAGGTGCAGATGGTCGGCAAACACCGCCCCGCGCTGCTCGCTGGTCAGGCCGAAGGGCAGAAACGACGTTGGCGTGCCGCCGGAACCAAATCCCACCTCCAGACGCCCGTCGGTGAGTAAATCCAGCACCGCCGCGTCTTCGGCGACGCGCAGCGGATTCTCCATGGGCAACGTGATAATCGCTGTGCCGAGGCGAATGCGGTCAGTCTGCGCCGCCACGTGGGCGAGGAACACCAGCGGGGAAGGCAGGCCGCCTTCCTGTTCATGAAAATGGTGCTGGGCAATCCATGCGCTGTCGAAGCCGACGCGCTCCGCGTGGCGGATCTGTTCGGCCGCCAGCCGGTAGCGCGTTTGTGCGGAGCCCTGATCGAGCAGACGGGTAAAAAAGCCGAGGCGTTTAGGCATTATGCGTTCTCCATGTGGGCCTGAGCCAGGCGTGGGGATACCTGGGGAATGGCGGCGATCAGTTCGCGGGTGTAGGCCTGCTGCGGAGCGGCGAACAGGCGCCCAACGTCGCCATGCTCCACCACCTGGCCGGCGCGCAGCACCGTGACGCTGTCGGCAATCCGCCTCACCGTCGCCAGATCGTGGGTAATGAACAGGTAGCTCAGACCAAGCTGCTGCTGTAGCTGCTGCAGCAGGGCGAGGATCTGCGCCTGAACGGTGACATCGAGCGCCGAGGTCGCTTCGTCAAGAACCAGTATCGCCGGCTCGAGGATCAGCGCCCGGGCAATCGCCACCCGCTGCCGCTGGCCGCCGGAAAGCTCCCGCGGCGTCCGCGACAGTAGCTCCGGGGCCAGCGCCACCCGGGCGGCGACGCTTTCAACCCGCTGGCGACGCGTCGCCGCGCTGAGGCGCTCAAAGTTTTTTAACGGCTCTTCGATAATCGCAAACAGCGTCTGGCGCGGGTCGAGCGAAGCGAAGGGGTTCTGGTAGACGAACTGGATTTTGCGCCGCAGCTGACGCTGCGCCTCGCGGCTGAGATGCCCGGCGTCAATACCGTCGATGGTCACCTGTCCGGCGTCGGCGCGCTCGAAGCCCAGCAGGATCCGCGCCAGGGTGGTTTTCCCGGAGCCGGATTCGCCCACCAGCGCATGGGTGCTGCCGCGTCTGACCTCAAAGCTGACGCTGTCGAGCGCCTGCAGGGCCTGTTTGCCCAGCGAGAAGCGTTTGCTGATCCCTTCGACGCGAATGGCCGGCGTGGCCAGCGGACGGTGACGATCCGCCGTCAGCCTCAGCGGCGCGTCCTGCAGATCGTGGAGCAACTGGCGGGTGTAAGGGTGCTGCGGACGCCGGACAATCGCCTCGGTGGCGCCCTGTTCCTGAATCTCGCCCTGGCGAAACACCATGATCCGGTCGGCGCGTTCGGCGGCCAGCGCCAGATCGTGAGTGACAAACAGCACGGCGGTTCCCGACTCGCGCCGCAGGATGTCGAGCAGATCGAGAATGCGCTTTTGCACCGTAACGTCGAGGGCGCTGGTGGGCTCGTCGGCAATAATCAGATCCGGCTGCAGGGCGATGGCGATGGCGATCAGCACCCGCTGTTTCATCCCGCCCGACAGCTGATGCGGGTACTGGTCAAAACGCTGTTCCGGGTGGCTGAGCCCGACTTTAGCGAGCAGGTTGAGGACCTGCTGCCGGCGTTCGGCGGCGGAAAGGGACTGATGCAGCCGCAGGATCTCTTCCACTTGCTGACCAATGGTTTTTACCGGATTAAGCGAATTGCCGGGGTCCTGCGGCACCAGGCTGATGCTCACCCCGCGCAGGCGGTTCAGGCGTTTTGCCGACCAGTCGCTAATCACTTCGCCATTGAGGATAATCCGCCCGGCGTCGCGGCGGGCGTTATCCGCCAGCAGGCCGATAATGGCCTGCGCGGTCGTGGTTTTCCCCGAGCCGGATTCACCGACGAAGGCCAGCATTTCGCCGCGCTGAATGGAAAAGCTGACGTTATGCACCACTTCGCGCCATTCGCCCCGCGACCGGTAGCTGATGCGCAGATCTTCAACAGAGAGAACGTTCATGGGCGTACTCCACTCCACTGGCGGCTAAGACGATTGGCGGCTAGGACCACCGCGACCACGGCGAGGCCGGGGAAGGTGGTCAGCCACCAGGCGGTCGACAGGTAATTACGACCTTCGGCGATCAGTAATCCCCACTCCGGGACCGGCGGCGGGGTGCCGTAGCCAAGGAAGCTGAGGGTGGCCAGCGCCAGCATCGCCTGACCAAACTGCAGCGTGGCGAAGGCGAGTACCGCGGTGAGCGAGTTGGGCAGGATATGACGCCAGAAGATGGCGAGAAAGGTGCCGCCGCTGCCCCGGGCCGCCTCGACGTAATCACTGTGGCGCACGCGCACCACCTCCGCCCGCGCCAGGCGCGCGAAGCTGGCGATGGCCGCCACGCCGACCGCCACCGCCGCATTCACCGTGCCAAAACCCAGCAGAATGATTACCGTCAGCTGCAGCAGCAGAGAAGGGATAGCCAGCAGGACATCCACCAGGCGCATGATGGTTGATTCCACGCGGCCGGCCAGCGCCCCGGCGAGGGTGCCAAGGGCGGTGCCCGCCACCAGACCGATGGCGACGGCGATCAGCGCCGCCGACAGAGAATGTACCGCGCCGTAAACCACCCGCGTCCACAGGTCGCGGCCCAGCTGGTCGGTACCCAGCCAGTAGTGCGCCTGCGGCGCCAGGCGCTGAGCGCCGGGGATCCCTTCCAGCGGGTTAGCGGAGGTAAACCACTGTGGGGCAAGGGCCATTAACAGGGCGGTGATCATCACCGCCCACGCCAGCCACAGGCCTGGCTGCAGACGCACTTTGCGCCACTCCGGGCGGCGGCGAACCGCGATGGCATAGTCGACCAGGCTCATTTCGCACCTCCGGTCTGTAATTGGAGTCGGGGATCCAGCCGCGGCATGACCAGGTCGACCAGCAGGTTGATCAGGACAAAACCGAGAGCTGAGATCATCACCACCGCCTGCAGCACGGCGATATCCTGGTTATTCACCGCCTGCTGGGTCAGCTGGCCGAGGCCGCTGCGGCCGAAGACGGTCTCGGTGATCAGCGCCCCGGCAATCAGCTCGCCCAGCAGCAGCCCGGCTATATTCAGCGCCGGCAGCAGGGCGTTACCCATCACATGGCGCCAGAGGACGCCGGTCTCGCTCATTCCCTTGGCGCGGGCGACCGCGACGAAGGGCTGAACCGCCACCTGATCCATGCTGCGCATCAGGATCTGCGCCAGCGGGGCGGAGATGGGCAGCGCGACGGCGATAACCGGTAAAATCAGCCCCTCCAGCGGACCGGGGTTGATCACCGGGATCCAGCGCAGCTGAAACGAAAAGAGCTGGATCAGGGCGATACCCAGCCAGAAGGTGGGCAGCGAGATAAACAGCACCGGCAGCGACTGCAGGAGGTTGCTGAGCCAGCGCAGCCCCGGCAGACGTGAGGCGAAAGCGAGGGCAAACGCCAGGATCACGGCCAGCAGGAACGCCGGCAGGGCGAGGCTTAAGGTATCCGGCAGGTTGCTGGCAATCAGGCTACTGACCGCCAGACCCGCCTGCAGGGAATAGCCAAAGTCGCCGTGCAGCATCGCCAGCAGCGTGTGCAGGTACTGGCGCCACAGCGGGCTGTCGGCGCCGTAGGCCAGCCGCATGTCGGCGATTTGCGCCGGGCTCAGACCGAGGTCCGGGTTCTGAAACTTGATCAGCACCGCATCCCCCGGCAGCACCTGCAGCAGGAAAAAGGTGAGGGTAAACGCCGCCCACAGGACCAGCAGCCCCTGGCCGAACCGTCGCAGAAGATAAGCGCTCATATCCGGCCTCTTAGTGTTTATCCAGCCAGGCGCCGTAGAACGACGGACGCCCGACGGCTTCGAAGCTGACGCCTTTCACCCACGGCGCGCCGGCGAACACCTGCGGCTCTTCGAAAATGGGGATCACATAGGCGTTATCGATCAGATAGCGCTGGGCATCGCCGGTTAACTGCAGGCGCTGCTGCGGCTCCACCGCCGCGGAGATGCCGGTCAGCAGGTCGTTCAGCTTATCATCGCGAAAGTGCTGCACTTTATCGCTGGAGCCGCCTTTCTGCAGCAGCGCGTCACGGTTGTTAGGAAAGAACATGCTTTTTACTACATCCGGATCGGCGCGGCCCACTTCCGAGACGGTGAGCGGGGTTTTCTGCGGGTCGAGGTTGTCGAGCGTCCGGCTGCCGGCGTCCCCGGCTTTGACCGTTAACGCTACCCCCACCTGGCGCCATTGCTGGGCGATCAGCTGCAGCACTTCTTTATTCTGCGGCTGGGGGAGCGATTCATAGACCGTCAGCGCCAGCCGCTGCCCGTCTTTGCTGCGAATGCCGTCGGCGGCGGGTTTCCAGCCGGCCTCATCCAGCAACTGCCGGGCTTTGGCCTGGTCGAAGGTGAGCTTATCGCTCAGATTGACATAGCCGGCGGCGGAGCTGGCCAGCACGGAGGTGGCTTGCGGGTAGTTAGCGGAGAACAGCGTCTCCACCACCTGCCGGGCGTTGGTGGCATGGAGCAGGGCCTGGCGCACCCGCAGGTCGGCGACCAGTGGGTTATCCGGGCGGAAGCTCAGGCTGTCGTTGACCCCGCGGGTAGGCGCGGCGTAGACCGTAAATCCCTGATCGGTCGCCTGCTTTTCATCGTAGGCCTGCACCTGGCGAATAAAGCCCGCCTGGCCCGCCAGCAGCGCGCCGATGCGCACGCTGTCTTCCGGGGTGACAATATAGGTGATGCCGTCGAGGTTAGCGGGGCCCTGCTGGGCGATGTTTTTCGGCCCCCACTGATAATCCTTGCGCGCCACCAGCGTCAGCTCGCGGCCCGGTTTTTCATCCTGCACCACGAAGGGACCGGAGCCGATGATGTGCCGGGCATCGCCCAGCTCCTCGAAATTGCGCTGCAGGGTGCTGAGGGAGACCAGGCCGGAGCCGATGGTGGCGGTCCCCTGCAGGAAGCCCGGCGACGGCTTGTTGAAGTAGAATTTCACCGTCAGCGGGTCGATCACTTCGCTGCGCTGGTAGTTATTGATCACCTCCGAGACGGGCAGGCGATGGGCTTTATCCCCCAGCCCATAGGTGTCGAAGTTTTTGGCGACCGCGGCGGCGTCCAGCGGCGTGCCATCCGAGAAGGTGACCCCTTTTCGCAGGTGGAAAGTGTACTCGGTTTTATCGGCATTGCTGGTCCAGCTTTCGGCGATCCACGGCTCAATCTCCAGCGTTTTCGGGTTCTGCCAGGTCAGCTTGTCGGTGATCTGATTGAGTATGCCGCCATTGGGATAAAAGCCGCCGGCGGGTGGATAGAGATTGGTGTGCGGTTGCTGCTCCAGATAAATCAAGGTACCGCCTTTAACCGGCGTGTCGGCGGCCCAGACGGAAAAGGCGCCGGAGAGAAACAGCGCGGCCAGCGCGGGCAGGCGAAAATGACGATGCATGGTGAATTCCTTTGTTATCTATTGTGTTGCCATCATCGGGCGCGGCTAAAAACAAAGGAACCAAGGAATTGCGCTAAGCATTTGCGGAAATTGCATTTACTTTACGCGGCGGGAAGCGAGGGGAAGCGCGAAAGGAGAAGCGCCTCGCCCGGGCGGGAGAGGCGCTGGCGATTAGCTACGCAGATCGATAACCATACGGCCGCGGATCTGACCCTGTTCCATCTCTTTGAAGATGGCATTGATATCTTCCAGCGGACGCAGGGTGACTTTCGGCACCACTTTGCCTTCGGCGGCGAACTGGAACGCTTCCACCAGATCCTGACGGGTGCCGACCAGCGAGCCGACCACCTCGATACCGTCGAGTACCAGACGTGGAATATCGAGGCTCATCGCCTCTGGCGGCAGGCCTACCGCCACCACGCGGCCGCCGGCGCGAACGGCATCCACCGCCGAGTTAAAGGCCGCTTTGGCCACCGCGGTCACCACCGCAGCGTGGGCGCCGCCGGTTTTTTCCTGAATCACTTTCGCCGCATCTTCATTGCGCGAGTTGATGGTCAGGTCAGCGCCCATCGACGCCGCCAGCTCCAGCTGGCCGTCGTTGACGTCGATAGCGATCACTTTGGCGTTAAAGACATTCTTGGCATACTGCAGCGCCAGGTTGCCCAGCCCGCCGAGGCCGTAGATAGCGATCCACTGGCCCGGCTTGATGTGGGAGACCTTAACGGCTTTGTAGGTGGTGACCCCAGCGCAGGTAATGCTGCTGGCGGCGGCGGAGTCGAGGCCGTCCGGGACTTTAACCGCGTAGTTGGCGGTGACGATGCACTCTTCCGCCATGCCGCCGTCGACGGTATAGCCAGCGTTTTTCACCGAGCGGCACAGCGTCTCGTTGCCGCTGTTACAGTAATCGCAGTGGCCGCAGCCTTCGAAGAACCACGCCACGCTGGCGCGATCGCCCGGCTTCAGGGAGGTGACGCCAGGGCCGACTTTTTGTACTACCCCGATCCCTTCATGACCGAGAATAACGCCGGTTTTATCGCCAAAATCGCCGTTTTTCACGTGCAGGTCAGTATGACACACGCCGCAGCATTCCATTTTCAACAGCGCTTCGCCGTATTCCAGCGGGCGCAGCGTTTTTTCCGTAACGTTAACCTGATGGTCGTGAGTAACAACAGCTGCCTTCATGCCTGTCTCCTTGAGAGCGGATTGATTAATTTTATTAATGCAATATTACCCAATAAGGATTAGACGCTATGGAGAAAAAAACAAGGCGCTTTAGTACAGGATGTGGTTTTTTGCTACAGCCGTAGCACAAAATTCAGACAATACCTCTAATTTTGGTAGGTAATAATAGCGTCACGGAATAGTCATGTTTTCTTCATCACCCAACTCTATTGTTTTGCGCATCAATTTCTTATAACAACAGAGTGATACAACAATGCATCTGGTCAAAACGCTCCTCACCGCCGGTCTGCTTTTTTCCGCCGCCGCGCAGGCTCACAATGTGCTGGAATTCCCGCAGCCGGAAAACAATCCGGAAGAGTTTTACGCAGTCACCGAGATCCCGGCAGGCGGGATCATTAAGTATGAAACCGACGCTAAAACGGGGTTTATCGTCGCCGACCGCTTTCAGTCGATGCCGGTGGCTTACCCGGCGAACTACGGTTCATTAACCCAGTCGCTGGCCGGGGATGGCGACCCGCTGGACGTAGTGTTTTACACCCGCGCGCCGATGGCCCCGGGCACGCTGATTAAGCTGCGGCCGATCGGCGTTCTTAAGATGATAGACGGCGGTGAGAAAGACGACAAAATCATCGCCGTCCCGGCCAGTAAAATTGATCCGACCTATGACGACATTCAGACCATCACCGATCTGCCGAAAATCGAGCAGCAGCGGCTGGAGGCCTTCTTCCGGGTCTACAAAGAACTACCAGAGGGGCGGAAAAAGGTCGAGCTGGCCGGTTTTAATGATGCCGCCGCCGCGAAGCAAGAGATCAAATCGGCCTGGGAGGCCTGGAAGGCGAAGAACCCGCAATAATACTTATCGCGGGCGCAGTCCGGCGCCCGCGGCACACCATCATCCGATACGCTACCTTGCCATGCTGGATAGTTTATCCTCTTGACGCGGCCTGAAGTAAATGGTTGTATTATACAACTATCTACTTCACTGGACGCCTCACGATGTCTGACACGCCTTTAATCCAACAGATCCGTACTGCCTCGCGGTTAATGGTGCGCGAGCTGGGTTTTATGAACACCACGCTGGCCGCCACCCACTATTCACCCTCGGCGGTGCATACCCTGCTGGAGGTGTCGGTCAGGGGGACGATAACCGCCGCGCAGCTGGTCACATTGCTCGGGCTGGAAAAATCGAGCGTCAGCCGGATGGTCGCCCGTCTGCTGGCCGCCGGAGAGCTGGAGGAGCGCCCCTGCGCGGAGGACGCGCGGTCTAAATCGCTGGCGCTGACCGCGAAAGGGCACGACACGGTGGCAACGATTAACGCCTACGGTACCCGCCGGGTGGTGGAGGCGTTAGCGCATCTCGATGAGACGCAGCAGCGGACCGTCGCCAGCGGACTGGCGGCCTATGCTCAGGCGCTGGCGCAGTGTCGGGATGCTGCGCTTGCGGAAACGACGCCGCAAATTTCGCTGGTAACCGGCTATCAGCCGGGGGCGATCGGCCGGATAGCCCAGATGCACGGGGAGTATTACGCCCGGCACCATGATTTCGGCGCTTTTTTTGAAGGCAAGGTTGCCAGCGGCGTCGCGGAATTCGCCACCCGGCTTTCCTCGCCGGTCAACCAGATCTGGCTGGCGATGCGCGAGGGGAAGATTGTCGGTTCGGTGGCGATCGATGGCGAGGATCTCGGCCAGCAGCAGGCGCATCTGCGCTGGTTCATTCTCGATGACAGCTGCCGGGGAACCGGCATTGGCAGGCGGCTGCTCAGTGAGGCGATGGCTTTCTGCGACAGTCGTCAGTTCAGCGCCGTTCAGCTGTGGACGTTTAAAGGTCTGGACGCGGCCCGCAAACTGTATGAGTCCTTTGGCTTCACGTTAACCCGCGAATGGCAGGGGGACCAGTGGGGAAAGATGATGACCGAGCAGCAGTTTACCCGGCCAGGAAACGCCGGCTAAGGGCGTGGTGCCTTAGCCGGCGGGGAGTGCGAAGATTACGCCAGCTGGTTAAGCAGCCGGGCGATCTCCTCTCGCCACTGGGTCTGCAGCGAGGGCTTTTGATGTTTCGGCTTACGGGCCATATCGTCCGCCAGCCATTGCTCCAGGGCTATCAGGCGTGTCAGCAGCGCCTCTTCATCATCAGCCGCGAGTGACGGCTCCTGGGATGAGGAGGCCGCCGTCAGGGTGGGGGTCTGCGCCTGCAGACGGGCATAGACCTCCTCCAGACTGTGCCACTCCGTTAACCCGGCGCTGTCGATCAGCCAGAAGCGGTTACAGCTTTCGCTAATAAGCTGGCGGTCATGACTGACCAGCAGCACGCCGCCGGGATAGTCGCGGAGCGTCTGCGCCAGCGCCGCTTTGCCCTCCATATCCAGATGGTTAGTGGGTTCATCCAGCAGCAGCAGGCTGTAGCGCGCCAGCGACAGACCGACGAACAGCAGCCGCGACCGCTCGCCGCCGCTGAGGGCGCAGACCTTCTGTCCATGCCTCGCCCAGCCAAACCCGGCGGCGATCAGCGCCCGTTTACGGGTGTCCGCCGACGGGGCGAACGGCATCAGGGCGTCGAGCAGGCTGGCCTCGTCCGGCAACTGCGCCAGGGTCTGGTCGTAGTACCCGGGGTGAAGCCGGGGGTGCAGACGCAGCCCCGGAAGCGGCGATGCGTCGTTCATCTGCTGCCACAGCAGGCGCAGCAAGGACGATTTACCGCCGCCGTTGCGCCCCATGATGGCCACGCGATCGCCGCTGCGCAGTCGCGCCACGCCGGTGGTGAACAGGGCCGGCAGTCCCGGCGCGGGAGCCACCGGCAGCCTGTCCATCTCCAGCAGGCGGTCCGCCGGCAGGGCGTCCCCCTGCAACACCAGGCGCCACGGCGGGCCGATGCTGAGCTCGGTCTGCTCGTCTTTCAGGCGGGCGACCTGCTTCTCCATCTGTTTGGCTTTGCGTGCGAGATCTTCGTTGTCATACACCCGCCCCCAGGTGGCCAGCCGCCGGGCGCTGGCGCTGACCCGGTCGATCTCTTTTTGCTCCGCCTTATGACGTAACGCGGCGCTTTCATCCTGCTCCTGCAGTGCCTGACGGGCAGCGCTGCAGGGCAAGGCGAAGCTGTGCAGCGTCTGGTCGCGGAGGATCCAACTGGCATTAGTTACAGCATCCAGTAAAGCGTTGTCGTGTGACACCAGCACGAAGCTCCCCTGCCAGGTTTGCAAGAAGCTTTCCAGCCACAGCAGGGTGGGCAGATCGAGATGGTTGCCGGGCTCATCCAGCAGCAGCAGGTCAGGCTGGCGGATCAGCGCCCGGGCCAGCAGCAGGCGCGTATGCTGTCCGCCGCTCAGGGTGCTGGTTTGCTGCTCCATCACCGCCGGCGTGAAGCCCATCTGCGCCAGCAGGCGTTCGGCCAGCCAGCGCTGTGCTTCCCGCGCGTCGGCGGGTAACAGGTCCAGCACCGCCTGCAGCAGCGACTGCGAACGCAGCGCCTCCGGCAGATGCTGTTCAACGCGGGCCATCAGACACTGACCGGCGAGTGAGACGCTGCCCGAGGTGGGCGCGAGGGTGCCGTCCAGCACCTGCAGCAGGGTGCTTTTGCCGCAACCGTTATGGCCGATGAGACCGATACGGTCGCCTTTCTTCAGGGTGAAGGAGAGGGTTTTAAACAGCGGCCCGAAGGCAGTCTCCACGTGGAGCGCATGGGCAGTTAGTAATGTACTCATAGTCAACTTACTCAAGAGTTACAGGCATGCGAATGCCTCGTCAAAACTCGCTGACGATAACCCGGTAAGCCGGAGAGAAGGGATTCTGTGAAGGGTCTTCGCTCAAGCCAAAGTTATCGCAGCACGATACCGATAACGCTTGAGCTGGCGCCATTGCCTAAGGCATGTGAAACAATAAACATTTCACAATACAGCATGGGGGGCCTCCTTTTATATTCAGTAAGTGAATGGGTGATGGCAGTGTAGTGGGGAAAGGGAAAGCGCGCCAGTGACAAAACTGGCAGGGTGTGGAGAAGCGTCGGATATCGATTGTCCCGCCACGCGCGGCTGCAGTTTCTGCCTGCGGATTGTCTGCGAGGGGGGAAGAGGCCTTGATTTTGCCTGGCACAGGGCGCGGGGCAAATGCTATCTGGTTTCTATTTTTACGATAAATGAATATGGGCGAAAAAGGCGTTTCAGTGGCGGGAAATATTATCCGGACGCTATTAATAACCGGGCCGATCGTGCGGCCCGGTGAGCGCGATTAAATTGAGGTGCGGCGGTAATTACGATATTCCGGCAGCCAGAAATTATCGCTGATGGACTGCAGCAGCGCTTCCGCGGACGTTTTCACCGCCACGCCCTGCTCCTGAGCCACCTTACCGACCGCGAAGGCGATCGCCCGCGAGACGGTCTGGATATCCTTCAACTCCGGCAGAACCGGGCCTTCGCCGTTGTTCACCAGCGGCGAGTGTTTCGCCAGGGTTTCGCTGGCGGCCATCAGCATCTCGTCGGTGACCCGCGACGCGCCGGAGGCGATCACCCCCAGACCAATGCCCGGGAAGATATAGGAGTTGTTGCACTGGGCGATGGGATACTGTTTGCCTTTCACGGTGACCGGGGCAAACGGACTGCCGGTGGCGACCAGCGCCTCGCCGTCGGTCCAGCTCAGGATATTCTGCGGCGTGGCTTCCACCCGTGACGTTGGGTTGGAGAGCGGCATCACGATCGGCCGCGGGCAATGCTTGTGCATCTCGCGGATAATCTCTTCCGTGAACAGCCCCGGCTGACCCGAAACGCCGATCAGGATGTTCGGTTTCACGTTGCGCACCACGTCCAGCAGGGACAGGACATCGTTAGTGGTATCCCAGTCCTGCAGATGTTCACGCTTCTGCACCAGCTTGTTCTGGAACGGCAGCAGATTAGGCATGCCGTCGGTTAACAAGCCGAAGCGGTCAACCATAAATACGCGCTGACGGGCCTCTTCTTCACTGAGTCCTTCGCGGACGATCTGGGCGATAATTTGCTCGGCGATGCCGCAGCCGGCGGAGCCCGCCCCGAGGAAGACGATTTTCTGTTCGCTCAGCTGGCTGCCGGCGCCGCGGCTGGCGGCGATCAGCGTCCCGACGGTTACCGCCGCGGTGCCCTGAATATCGTCGTTAAAGGAGCAGATCTCATTGCGGTAGCGGTTGAGCAGCGGCATGGCGTTCTTCTGCGCAAAGTCTTCAAACTGCAGCAGCACGTCCGGCCAGCGAGCTTTAATCGCCTGGATCACGTCGTCAACAAACTGATAGTACTCGTCATCGGTAATACGCGGATGACGCCAGCCCATATACAGCGGATCGTCCAGCAGCTGCTGGTTGTTTGTCCCGACGTCCAGCACGATGGGCAGGGTGTAAGCCGGGCTGATGCCGCCGCAGGTGGTGTACAGCGACAGTTTACCGATCGGGATCCCCATCCCGCCGATCCCCTGGTCGCCGAGGCCGAGGATACGCTCGCCATCGGTCACCACAATCACTTTGACATTATGGTTCGGGACGTTTTGCAGAATGTCGTCAAGGTTATGGCGATTCTGGTAGGAGATAAAGACGCCGCGGGCGCGACGGTAAATCTCGGAGAAACGTTCGCAGGCGGCGCCCACCGTCGGGGTATAGATAACCGGCATCATCTCTTCGAGATGGTTGCCAATCAGGCGATAGAAAAGGGTCTCGTTGGTGTCCTGGATATTACGCAGGTAAATGTGTTTGTCGATTTCTGTTTTGAATCCCTGATACTGGATCCAGGCGCGTTCCGCTTGCTCTTCGATGGTTTCAACCACTTCCGGCAGCAGGCCAAGCAGGTTGAAACTGCTGCGCTCTTCCATACTGAAGGCGCTGCCCTTGTTGAGCAGAGGGAATTCAAGCAGAACGGGGCCCGCGTAGGGGATGTACAGGGAACGGTTTTTCTTATGGGTAAATTGCATCGCACTAACTCCTTGATCGTGTCCACAGTCCCGGCGCGGCGATAAGCGAAGGGCGGGTGGAAAAGCAGCGGGCAGAGTATAGAGCAGAAGGTCTTCAAGCGGGTAAACAAGCCGTCAATTGCCATAAAAAAACACCATCCTGGCAACAGGACGGTGTTGTTTATCATCACTCAGGCTGAAAATTAACCACCGCGGCGTTTGCGGCCGGTAGCATGGATATGGTTGAGGGTGGTTTCTTCATCGCCTTCCAGCACCACTTTTTTCTGCTGGGAAAGCTTATAGTTCAGACCGAGAAGATGACGTGCCTGATGGTTCGATTTCATTCTGACTCCTTTATCCTGTTCTGGTTTCAAGGGCAAACCCGGTGATGACCGGATGAAATGTAACCCAAAGTTGGCCGCATGTTTTTTATGCGGCCTCAGGTAGGGTGGTCCATTTTCAGGGCAATAGCAACCTTAGCGCGCCAGATTAAGAACAGTCTCCCTCGCGCAGCGCCGGCATTACCACTTCATCTCGCCGGTGTTAACTTTGGCGCTAAGCTCCAGCGAGCTGGTTTCCGCCAGCCCCGGCCACTGCGTCTCCATGGCCTTGATCACCCCGGCGGAATCCTTATGTGTCTTCAGCGCCTGCTCAAACTGCTGGAGGTAGGTTTTTGTAAAGCGCACCGCGCGGTCACCCTCCGGCGGCGTGCCGAGGTAATGCCCCGGGATCACCTGCTGCGGGTGCAGGGCAATCATCTGGTCCAGCGTAGTGCGCCACTGCTGGCGACTGGCCGGCGTCTGGGTGTCGGCGGTCCAGAGATGCATGCCCCACGCCACGCCGGTGCCGCCGAGGATCGTTTTGTTCGCCCGGATCCAAACGAACGCCGCGTAGTCATGCGGCTGCATAATCGTCACTGTTTCGCCATCGATGGTAAAGCTGTTGGCTTTCAGCGTCTGCGGGACGTATACCTGCGTCGGCGCGCCGTCTTTCATCTGCGGGCCCCAGTACGCCAGCTTTGCCGCTTTGGTGGCTTCAATATGTTTAACCACTTCCGGCGTGGCGACCACTTCCGCCTGCGGGAAGGCTTTCACCAGCGGCTCAAGGCCAAAGTAGAAGTCAGGATCGCCGGAGGTGATCACAATCCGCGACAGCGGTTTGCCGTTTTTCCTGATCATGTCCACCAGCTTTTCGCCGTCTTTGACGCTGAACTGGGCGTCAAACAGCACCGCTTCATGCGGGCCGGAAACGAGGGTGGAGTTGACGGCAAAAATACCTTTCTCCTGAGGGTTGTAAGTCTGCAGCGTCAGCGGCGCCGCGAAGACCGCGCCGCTGAACAGGGCGGAGGCAATAGCAAGGGCAGATAATTTCATCATTTATTCTCAGTCACAGGGGAATGCGTAGCATTGTACGGATTTCGCTATTTGATAGAATTCCTGAAATAAGAGATGCTGAGTTTCATAAATCGTGCAGATGAAGGGGGCGTGATGGACAGGGTGATTGCGGCGCAGGTATATCTGCGGATTTGCGAACTGGGAAGCCTCAGCGCCGCGGCGCGCGCGCTGGGGATGTCGCGCCCGATGGTCAGCCGCTATCTGGAACAGATGGAGAGCTGGGCCGGCGCCCGGCTGATCCATCGCTCAACCCGGCGGCTGACGCTGACCCCGGCGGGGGAGAAGGTGTTGCTCAAGACCCGCGGGTTGACGCGGATCGCCGATGAAATCGCCGGCGAGCGCCAGCGGGCCGACCCCAGCGGCACGCTGCGGGTGGCGTGCGCGCATTTTACCGCGATGCAGCTGATCTCCCCGCTGCTGCCGGACTTTCTCGCTCGCTATCCGCTGTTGCGCCTGGAGCTGGATATCAATAACCATCCGGTCAGCCTGATCGGCGAGCGCATCGACGTGGCCATTCGCATTACCGATAATCCGGAGGCCGGGGCTATCGCTCGCCGTCTCGGCGTGTGCCGGTCGCTACTCTGCGCTGCGCCGCGCTGGCTCCGCCAGCATGGTCCGCTGACGACGCTTGACGATCTGCAACAGCATAACTGCCTGTTATACAGCCATTTTGCCGGCCAGCGCTGGCAGTTCAGCGATGCGCAGGGGCAGGAGGCGTCGGTGTCGGTGAACGGTAATCTGAGCGCGGGGATCTCTTCCTTGCTGCTGGAGGCGGCGGTCGCCGGGTGCGGTATCGCGATGCTCCCCGAACTGGAGGCGCGGGGCGCGATTGCCAGCGGCGCGCTGGAGGTGGTGCTGCCTGACTGGACGCCGAAGGCGCTGAGCGTTTACGGCATCTATCTTTCCCGCGACTATCAGCCCGATGGACTGCCGCTGTTTCTGGATGCGCTGCAGCGACGTCTGGGGGAGACGCTCGCCGATGCCTGAGCAGCGGCGTCGCCTTCAGCGGCAACACCGGCGGGCGGCGGCCCTGCCGGTGAGCTGACGATAAGACTTACTCGTTGCCCCACTGATTGAGGAAGTTAGCGATATCGTCAATACGGCGCTCGTCAACGGCCGCCTCGCGGGCCATCTCCTGCTGCGCTTCTTCGTCTATCTCTTCGTTATTGGTTAACCGCGCAATCAGCAGCTGAAAATAGCGCGCCAGCGCATCGCGTTCCTCATCCTTAACCGGGGCAGCCGCTTCGGTCTCGTATTCGTCCACGATGTCATAAAATTTCAGGGGGATGTCATTACTCATCTGTCGTCCTCAGGATTGGCGTCAGGGCCGGGGTTAGCGCACAGCGGCGGGCGAGTATCATAGCATGCGGCCGGTAGGCTGCAGGAGAGGAAAAATCGCCGCGCCGGCGAGGCGAGAGGGCAGATACCAATCCCCGGGGGCGGAGGGTAAAACCGGCGCGCGATGTCGCACGCCGGTCTGCCGGGAGGCTTAGACTACCCCGTCCCCACCGTCAGAGCACCAAACCTGGCCGGAGGTATAAGAGCAGGCATCGGATGCCAGGGTGACGTACAGCGGGGCGATCTCGACCGGCTGTCCCGGACGCCCCATCGGCGTGTCCTTCCCGAACTGTTTCACTTTCTCGTCCGGCTGACCGCCGCTGGACTGCAGTACCGTCCAGTAAGGGCCTGGCGCCACGGCGTTAACGCGAATGCCGCGTTTTGCCACCTGTTTGGCCAGCGATTTAGTGAAAATCGCCAGGCAGGCTTTGGTCTGGGCGTAATCGAGCAGGATCGGACTGGGTTTATAGGCCTGCACCGAGGTGGTGTTGATGATCGCGCTCCCGGCCTGGAGATGGGGCAGCGCGGCGCGGGTGATCCAGAACGGCGCGTAGACATTGGTTTTAAAGGTGGCGTCAAAGTCTTCGGTGGTGAGCTCCTCGAGAGTCTCACAATATTGCTGACGCCCGGCGTTATTGACCAGGATGCTCAGGCCACCCAGCTGTTCCACCGCATCGGCCACCAGCGACTGACAGAAGGACTCGGAGCGAATATCCCCCGGCAGGGCCACCGCGGTGCGGCCTTCGGCTTTAATCAGGGCGATGACTTCATCGGCATCCTCTTGCTCTTCCGGCAGATAGCTTATGGCGACATCGGCCCCTTCGCGGGCAAAGGCGATCGCCACCGCGCGGCCAATGCCGGAGTCACCGCCGGTAATGAGCGCTTTCTTACCGGCCAGCCGCCCGGTGCCGGTGTAGCTGGTTTCCCCATGGTCCGGTGACGGCTCCATTTCAGCATCCAGACCCGGCGGGTTTTGTTCTTGCTCCGGGAACTCCGGACGTGGAGCCGTCTCTTCTGGCAACATGGAGGTGGGTAATTTCTTCATTGGCGGTTTTTCATCTTGCATAGTCATCTCCTTCAGACAGAACGGGCCAGCTGTAAGGATAGGTCAGGTTCCCCCATCGCCAGACCCCGGGTGATTCGCCCAGGGCCAGTGAATGCCCGGGAAAAGAGGCACTGTTATTCCTTAACCGACTGATCCCCGGCGTATTTAAGTGAATAGCGCTGCGTTAATATCGCTGGGGTGAAATTAGGATTATTCCATCAATATTTAACGTGGCTGGGCTATTTTTCTCCCCGGGGAATTTTTTTAAAGACGGAGAGGAAGACGCGTCGTGAAAAAGGGAATATTAAGTTAACCCGCTACGCATGGCTAATAACGCCATGCCTCTTAGGTGGTATTTTTTGTAAGGGTGGCTGTCCGGGAGTGGAAGAAATATTTATTCATCACTTTATTTTCATTTGTTTACAAACGAGGATCGCTGTCTGCAGAACAGACCATAATGGGCATATAATCCAAATCGAAGAAGGGGTTGCGAAAAGATTAATTTTTAGTGCCGCTTCGCTGTGGTTAATTTATTTATTGCTAACGCTGATTAATGGCCGGAATTAATTTGACTCCTGCGGGTATTCCTCTAGTGTTAGATATCGAGGGCGATGATTTGTAACAGGGTCATTTTCCATTTACCAACCGATATTGATCAAACCAAAGGTGAACATTATGGCAGAGCATAGAGGCGGTTCAGGTAATTTTGCAGAAGATCGTGAAAAAGCATCCGAAGCCGGGCGTAAAGGTGGACAGCACAGCGGCGGGAACTTTAAAAATGATCCTGAGCGTGCATCCGAAGCCGGTAAAAAGGGTGGTAAGAACAGTCATGGCGGCGGCCGTAAAGCCGGCGACAGCTAGCGACTGATGACCCGTGACGCCGTTTCGACGGCGTCGGGACAGAAACCTGTGGGCCTGGCGGTCCGCAGGTTTCTGTTTATTTGCGAACGCTTTCCTTCACCCATCGTCTATTGTCCGCGACGGAAGAAAAGGAGCAGGATAATTAAATTATAGCAACCTTAATTATTAAGCGCTGTTTACCGCAACGGCAATGTGCCGGCGAAGCGGTAAGGGCGAGTAAATGACGGCACTGTTTTTATGGCTGTGGAAAGGGAAGATATTGTCAGTCGGGTATTAACCGCCGGATGCCAGGGTGGGCAGCAACACATCCGCTTGCTAAATATTGTTCAGATCTAAGGTAATAAAATGAAACTGACGCCGGTATTTATTAAGCGTTGTCATCTTGTGGCCGCCGTTATGTGGGTGGGTCTGGCGATACCCTCGTTAATCTGGTGGAAAGACAGCGTCTTGTGGGTCATTCTCATCAGTATTTACGCTAATATTGTTGGGCATTTATCCGGATATAGCGCAGCGCGAGCTGACCAGGCGGCGGAAGAGAATGAAGATTCCCCGTCAAAATAAAAAATTAATGATCAGAGGTGTATATGACGGATAGTGAAAATTACCATAACTGGCTTCGCGATGCCCATGCCATGGAAAAACAGGCCGAGTCACTGCTTATGGCCACCATCAGACGCCTCGATAATGAACCGCAATTACGGACCCGCCTTGAACAACATCTCTATGAAACCCGTCGGCAACTGTCGGCCCTGCAGGACCTTATCGCCCGCAACCACATTTCCCGCTCGGCGTTGAAGGATGCGATGAGCCGGGTCGCAGCCCTGGGCCAGACTATTGGCATCATGCTGCCCGGCGATGAGCTCATTAAACTGATTATCACCGCCTACGTTTTTGCCCATTTTGAGGTCGCCTGCTATACCGCTTTATTAACGGCGGCGAAGCGAGTGGGGGACCATAGCGCGATGCCTACTCTGGAAGGGATCCTTGCCGAAGAGAGAGGGATGGCTGACTGGCTGCTGCATCATCTGCCGGCGCTGACCGGGCAATATCTGATGCATAACAATCTGCCCGGCGTTGAGGCCGGACAATAAGCCGCCGGAGTCAATTATGGTTAAGCGCCACACCATCGCGCTGCTCGCCACTGAGAAAGCGGTTCCGCTGAAATTAACCGCCAGGCAGCAGGCGCTGGTGGACGCGGTGGCGAACAGGGCACCTCCTGCAGAGCCCGATCCCGTACCGCCTGTCGGCAAAGCAGACGTCAGGAACAGGAGGGCGCGCTGAGGAAGCTGACAGTGGCGGGCAGAACGCAAGGTGATAGTGATGCAACAGGAAGAGTGGTTTCACAGAGCGGTCATCTATCAGGTGGACAGTTCTCTGTTTTACGATGCCAACGGCGATGGGTTTGGCGATCTTGCCGGTATCCGCCAAAAGCTGCACTACATTCGTAGTCTGGGGGCGACGGTGCTCTGGCTGACCCCTTTCTATCTCACCCCACTGCAGGATGATGGCTATGATATCAGCGACCATCTGCAGCCCGATCCCCGCTTCGGGACCATCGCCGACGTGATTGAGCTGATTGCCCGCGCCCGGGAGCTGGGACTGCGGGTGATCGTTGAGCTGGTTATCCAGCACACCTCCGCCCGGCACCCGTGGTTTCAGGCGGCGCGACGCGATCCCCGCTCGCCGTGGCGGCCATACTATCTTTGGGCCGATCGGCCGCCGGAGAACGACGATCCGCCCATGTTTCCCGGCGTCGAGGAGAGCGTCTGGAGCTGGGACGACCAGGCCGGACAATACTATCGTCACATGTTTTATCGGCATGAGCCCGACCTGAATCTCGCTCATCCGCCGGTGATCGCCGAAATAGAAAACATCATCACCTTCTGGCTGCAGGCCGGGGTGTCAGGATTTCGTCTCGATGCGGCGTCACATCTGGTGAAGCAGGCCGGGAAGGGCGAAGAGGCGCGGGGCTACCCGCTGCTGACGCATCTTCGCCAGGTCGTGCAGCGCCTCAATCCCGACGCGATACTGTTGGGTGAAGTGGACGTGGAGGTGGAAGCGTATCGCCATTATTTCGGCCGCGGCGATCGGCTGCAGATGGTGCTCAATTTCTGGCTTAATAAATACCTCTATGTCAGCCTGGCGCAGCAGCGCGCCGCTCCGGTGGTGAAGGCGCTGCAGGCGATGGTGGCCCCGCCGGACGGATGCTGCTTCGTCAACTGGCTGCGTAACCATGATGAACTGGACCTGGAGGGGATTGGCGAACGCAACAAGCGCCAGGTTATCCGCACCTTTGCCCCGGATAAATCGATGTCGGTTTACCAGCGCGGCGTGCGCCGGCGGCTGGCGCCGATGCTGGGTGGCGATACCCGACGCATCGCGCTGGCCCATGCTATCCTGCTGGCGCTGCCTGGCGTGCCGGTGATGCGCTATGGCGACGAGATTGGTATGGGCGACGATCTGCGCTTACCGGAGCGCTACGCGGTCCGAACGCCGATGCAGTGGTCGGCGGCGCCCAACGGCGGCTTCTCCCGGGCGGCGCGGGAGGATTTGCCGGTAAAACCGGTGGCCAGCGGACGCTTTCGCTACCAGCGGATCAATGTCGAAGCGGCGCTGCGCCACCCCCGCTCGCTACTGCATCGGGTGCGCAATATGGTGCTGGCGCGCACGGAATATACTGAACCGGGATCCATCCCTTTTACCCTCCTTGCGGTGAAGCCTGCCGCGGTGCTGGCCTTGTGCTATCGCAGCGAATCGCGGGAGGTGCTGATGCTGGCGAACTGCGGCCAGCAGGCGGTAGAGGTCCAGCTCCCGCCGCTGGCCGAGGGCTACTGGAGCCCGATTCTGGAAGATAAGTTCTACCAGGACGGGCTGCGCGGCGGGAAAGAGGCGCGGCTGGCGCTCTCAGGGTATGGCTACCGCTGGTTCAGCCGCAGCCTGCCTTAGCGCCGTCTCCCCGGTCGACGGAACAACGCGCGCAGGGCCATCGTCGCCACCGCCACGCCGACGCCGGCAGCCACTTTTCCCGGGAGATCGGCGCTGATGGTCACTGCTTTACGCCGTGCGCCATCGTTAAAGGGGCCGTGTCCGGGATGATTGCCGCGCACCGGCGTGAACAGGTCGTCCTGGTGCTCTGCCGGCTTCGGCTGGCCGGTAAACTGTCCCTCCCACGCTTTCTTCACCATCAGCCGATCGAGCAGACGAGGGAAGAAGACCTGGCCGAGGATCGACTGGATGGTGCTTTTCCCCACCCACAGCTCGTTCACCGGCCGCTGGATCACGCTGTAGATAGCCTCGGCGGCGACCTCCGGCTGATAGACCGGCGGTACCGGCTGCATGGCCTGATCCATTTTGTTGCGTGCCCAGCCAAACTGAGCGGTGTTCATCCCCGGCAGCTGGACCATGGTCAACTGGATGTGGGTTTTCTCATGCATCAGCTCGGTGCGCACGGCATCGGTGAAGCCGCGAATGGCCGCTTTGGCTCCGCAATAGGCCGACTGCAGGGGGATCGAGCGCCAGGCCAGCGCCGATCCAGCCTGAATAATCACCCCCCGATCCCGGGGCGTCATCACCTCCAGCGCCGCGCGGGTGCCGTTGACATAGCCGAGATAGGTCACCTCCGTCACCCGGCGAAATTCGTCGTCGCTCATCTGACGAAAGGGCGCCAGCACGGTGGTCATGGCGTTGTTGATCCAGACGTCTATGGCACCGAGGGTGGCTTCCACCTCGGCGGCGGCGCGCTGCACAGCCCCGGAATCGGCAACATCGGCGCTAATCGCCAGCGTTTTGACGCCAAACCGTTCGCAGGCCTGCTGCGTCTCCTGCAGACCCGTTTCATCGCGGGCGATCAGCGCCACGTGATACCCTGCGCGGGCGAAACGCAGCGCGGTGGCTTTTCCTGCCCCGGCGGTTCCGCCGGTAATAACCATCACGGACATAGTGACCTCATTCATTTTTTCGCTATCGTAAATTTAAGCTGCACGGATCGAATAATTATTAAGCACAAATAACAACGGTGAGGTGGGAAATATCCTGGAATAAGCGCAGTGTGAATCAGGCGACATATCCTGATGACTCTGGCCTGTTTCTGCATAAGCAGGCGTTGAGGTTCTATAATCTGTAAGGTCCCTGACAACCCGCGAGGAGGAAAAATGTTGACATTAAACACGCGTAGCGTTGAAGAAGAGGATGACGCCACCCGCGCCCCGGAATCGGGGGATAAACAACCGGAGCGCGATAAATAGCTATTCCGCTGTTATTCCTGTTGCGGAATAATGGATATCTGGCCGTTACGTTCGAGAATAGCGAATTTGATCGCTTTCAGTTCATAAATCCCATGGTGCTGCCTGGCCGCCAGCAGGATATCATCGACAGAAATATTGACGAGCTTGATTTTCTCATCGATGACAGCACCATTTTCCACCACGATAACCGGCGTGCCATCAAGGAAATTTTCCGCCTGGGCAAATTTTTTCTTAATATAACCAAATAAAATATCAATACTCACCAGGGTGACGATAGTCAGCATCGAACCGGTGACGGAATAGTCTGTGCTAAGCATCGCCTGCTGGGTGGCTTCGCTGATAATCAGCAGCAATATCAGGTCAAAATTCGTTAACTGCATCAGGGTTCGTCTGCCGGCAATCTTGAAAATAATCAGCAATATCAGATAGATTGCTGCGGCTCTAAGGACCATTTCCATCGCGACTCCTACGGATAGACAAACTGCTGCCAACTGACGGCAGGGCGATCGTTGACGGCCGCCTGCAGGGAGAGCGTGCCTATGGTTTTGGGGGTAATCGCTAACCACACCGAGAGCGGCGAGCGGCTGGTCGTCCGCTGATACACCAGATATAATTTCCCGTCGGCACTGTACATTTTATCCGGCTGCGGGCGGATATCGCCAAGCTGGTAGCGAGTTAATAACGTGGCGGCGAAGCTGATCGTCGTGTCATTTTCCTGGGTGGGTTTGATCTGAATATTCAGTTCGGTTTCACTCATCAGTCTGGCATAACGCTGGTAATCGACGTTTAATTCACCTCCGGCGCTTTCCCGGTGCGCCTCACTGAAATAACCAGAGGACCACAGGCCGCTTAACGCGGTAAGGATAATGAGGCTGAGTGCAATTATCCCATAGCGCCTGAAGCGATATTCAAAGCGGAGGGCTCGTTCATTTTCGTCGACGATGGGACAAGGCTGTTGATTCTCAATCATTATTATTTTCCCCGCGTTTCGTTTCGGCATCAGCGCAACGATAAGGACATTCTTATATTAGACGATATCAGAACAATTGACTTTGTAAAAATGGCCAGCCTCAGCCAGGCTTTATTCTGTTCATCAGCAAAAACAAGGAGGCATGATGAAAAAATTAGCCTTGGCCATGGCCTGTTTGTTTGCCGCCGCTGTCGCGCAAGCGGACGATAAGGGCGGTTTTAGCCAGGATGCCGCGCCGCCGCCGCCGCACAAACTGGATGACGGCTATCGCGGCGTCGAGGAGGGGCGGATCATGACCGTTGAGCAGGCGAAAACCATGCACGACGGCGCCACGATTTCGCTGCGCGGCAATCTGCTGACCCGGCAGGGAGATGACCGTTATCAGTTTCGCGATAAAAGCGGCACCATCACCGCCATTATTCCGGTTGCCGCGTTTAATGAACAGCATGTAGAGCCTGACGATCTGGTCAGTATTAACGGTAGCCTTGATCGCAAAATGACGCCGCCGGTAGTGCGTATCGATCGCCTGCTCAAACAGTCGCCTAAATAAGGGGAGCTTGCCGGTATGAGCACAACATCTCACACGCATGGCGAGGAGCGCGGGAAGCACCCTGCGCGCGAGGCGCCGGGCGAACAGGGCGAAGTGCCGCGTAAACGGGACGATAGCGAGGATGACAAAACCGATCCTTACCATCCTCACGATGGCCGTTAGCGTCACCCGCAACGGGAACTTTCGGGAACGCCGGGGTGGCGGGCCGCAGAATAGACGCAGGTTCGCCATCAGGCACTATACTTTTTGTTCGACATCATCACAGGAGGAGTCATATGGCGATTCATAAGAAAGGGCTGGCGCACTGGGAAGGCGATCTCAAGCATGGCAAAGGCACCGTGTCGACGGAGAGCGGGGCGCTGAGCCAGCAGCCCTACGGCTTTAACACCCGTTTTGAAGGGGTGAAAGGCACCAACCCCGAGGAGCTGATCGGCGCCGCGCATGCCGCCTGCTTCTCGATGGCTCTGTCGCTGATGCTCAGCGAAGAGGGCTATACCGCGACGTCCATCGACACCACCGCGGTGGTCACCCTCAATAAAACCGACGGCGGGTTTGCGATAACCGACATCGCGCTGCAAAGCCAGATTGTCCTGCCGGGCGTCGCGCCGGCGGCGTTCGATGAGATCATCCAGAAAGCGAAGGCCGGCTGCCCGGTATCGCAGGTGCTGAAAGCCAATATCACCCTCGACTACCAGCTGAATCCGTAAGCTGTCGTGCCCGCACTCTGCGGGCACCGTTCCCGCGATCTCTCTCCCCGCCACTGCCTCCGCTGCGCAATAGTGGTATCTTTGGTCCTTTCGCAAACGTAAAGGACTCCATCATGATCGGCATTCGCGGGATGATCGAGGCGCAGGTGCTCGGCCTGACCGGCATGGCGCTAAAAGAGATTGATTTTGAACAGCCCAAAGGGGAGCCGGGGCTGTTTGGTCCGCAATCAGCCATCTGGCAGGTGCATGGCGATTTTACCTCTATGTTGTGCGGCGGCATTAGCGCGCTGCTGCTGCAGATGCTGCATCCCCTGGCGCTGGCCGGCGTCTGGGACCACTCCCGTTTTCGCGAGGATATCTTTGGCCGCCTGCGCCGCACCAGTCAGTTTATCTCCGCCACCACCTTTGCCGCCACCCCTGACGCGGAGCGGCTGATCGCCAAAGTGCAGGGGATCCATCAGCGGATCGCCGGGGTGGATAAGGACGGCACGCCGTATCAGGCAAGCGACCCGGCGCTGTTGACCTGGGTGCATGTCGCCGAGTGCAGCCGCTTTATGGCCTCCCACCTGCGCTATAAGCGCACGGTGGTCAGCGTCCAGCGCCAGGAGGACTATTTTCGCGAGTCGGCGGAGATCGCTCGCCGGCTGGGGGCCGAGGATATTCCCCGGACGCCGAATGAGGTCGCGGACTATCTTGAGGCGATGCGCCCGCAGCTGCGCTGTGACGAACGTACCCGGGAGGTGGCCGAGGTGCTGCTCACCACCCGTCTGCCGGGTCGCCTGAGTCAGCCGGTTGGCCAGGTGATGATGCGGGCCGGGATCGATCTTCTGCCGCCATGGGCGCAGGAGATGCTGGGACTGTCGCTGACGCCGCTGCAGCGGCGCACGACGCGTCTGATGGTGCAGGCTATCGCCCGCGTGCTGCGCGCCTCGGTACGCAACGGCGCCTGGCATTGCGCCATGCGCCGGATGGCAGAGACGTGATTCAGCCCGCCTCGCTCAGGTGCCGGGCAATCAGCGCCTCCAGGCTACCGTCCGCTCGCCATTCGTTCAACGCATCGTTCACCGCGCTAAAGCGGGCCACGTCTTCCCGGGCGACGCAGATGGCCTGCTGGATCTCAGTAAAATTATCCGCCAGGACCCGCACCCCCGGGTGGCGGCGCGCTGTCGCCTCCAGCGGCTGACGGATGCCGGCGACCATATCCCCTTCACCGGCGAGGAAGGCGTCGATGGCCTCCTGCGAGGAGGGGAGACGATTCAGGCTGGCGTGCTGCAGATGGCGGGTTAGCCACAGATCGTAGGCGGCATTTTGCCCGACGTTAATCGTGGTTGCCGGGCGATCCATATCGGCCACGCTCTGGCAGGGCGAACCGGCTCTCACCAGCGCGGTTCCCTGGATGGTGATATAGGGAGAGGTAAAGCGCAGGGTCGCCTCCCGTGCCGGATCGATGGCCAGAAAGGCAATATCCCAGCGTTCGCCGCCGGCGTCGGCCACCACTTTACCGGCGGCAGGATAGGTGACGAACTCGGCGGCGACGCCCCAGCGCTTCGCCAGTCGATGGCTGAGCTCGGGGGTAATGCCTGTCGGCGCGCCCCTTTCGCCAGGATGGGCCAGTACCGCATTGCCCAGATTAATGGCAAAACGCAGCCGGGAGGGTGTGATCTCTGACATCGCTGACTCCTGTGGTGGCTAAGAGAAGGCGGCCCGACCTGTCGGCGCCAGTGATAAGATAGTCCATCCGCGCGCGGTTGTACCTCTCCGGCCACACTTTCAGAATCTATTCATTAACGACCGCAGCGAATTCGTTAAACGACAAGGCAATGGCTTTTATATTGTTAAGCATAAACTCAGCTTGTCAGTTTATTCTTCCCGCTCACTGAGGGAGAGAAATAATGACACAACATAATTTTGAAAATGATAATAAATATCATCAGCGTTCGGAGCAGGCGCGAAAGAGTACCCTGGTTAGCGTGGTGGTCAATATTTTTCTCTCCGCGTTGCAGATTGCGGTGGGAATATTCTCGGGTTCCCAGGGGTTAATTGCCGATGGAATGCACTCTTTTTCCGATCTGCTCGCCGATGGCGTTGTGCTGGTGGCGAATAAAAAGAGTCGCCGGCCCTCTGACCACGATCACCATTATGGCCACTGGCGCTATGAGAACGGCGCCTCTCTGGTCCTCGGCGCGATCCTGGCGCTGGTCGGGGTCGGTATGCTGTGGTCTGCAGCGGGTCATCTCGCGCAACCGCAGACGATTGCGCCGGTGCACAGCGTGGCGCTGTGGATGGCGCTGACGGCGCTGGTGGTCAAAGAGGGGCTGTTTCGCTATATGCTGGCGGCCGCCAGGCGGCTGAACTCCTCGTTGCTCATCGCCAACGCCTGGCATGCCCGCTCGGACGCCGCGTCATCCCTGGTGGTGGCGCTGGGGATTATCGGTAATCTGGCCGGGTTTGCCTGGTTCGATCCGCTCGCCGCGCTGGCGGTGGGGCTGGTGATTACGCGGATGGGCTATCGTTTCGCCGCCACCGCGCTGCACGATTTAATGGACCGTGCCGTCGATGAAGAGACGCAGCGGGCGATCGCCGGCACGCTGCGGGCCACGCCGGGCGTAGCGGGTCTGCACGATTTGAAAACCCGTAAGGCGGGGGATCTGGTGCTGGTGGATGTCCATCTCGAGGTGGCCGGAGAGCTGTCGGTAGCCGAAGGGCATCAGATTGCCCGGCAGGCGCGGGCGCGGGTCATAGCGCACCATCCGGTGCTCAATGTCATGGTGCATCTCGATCCCAGCGCGGCGGTTGCCGGTTCGCCGGGGGAGGCAAACTGCCTGACGTCATAAGCGGAAAACAGACTGGCTCAGCGGTTATTTAACCTCTGAGCCATTATTCCTCGCGCCACCCGCTCGCACATTGATTGCCCGAACGATAAATAAGGCTCATACTGAGCCGGCCATGACCATCGCTAAATAATGGCGCAGATCTGCCCGTTGCAGTTAACGATAAAATAAACCAATCGGTTCATCGATACTCTCTATTTTTTATTAAGAGATAATAACCAGAGCGGTATTCAGGAAGTCAGACAATGATCATTCGGCCAGAACAACACTGGTTTCTTCGCCTATTTGACTGGCACGGCTCCGTGCTGTCGAAAATCATCTTTCGTCTGCTGCTTAATGTGCTGATGTCCATCATCGCCATTATCAGCTATCAATGGTACGCGCAGTGGGGGATCCACTTAACGGTGGCGCCGTTCAGCCTGCTGGGGATCGCGATAGCGATTTTCCTCGGCTTTCGCAACAGCGCCAGCTACAGCCGCTTCGTCGAGGCGCGCAATCTGTGGGGGACGGTGCTTATCGCCGAACGTACGCTGGTGCGCCAGTTGCGCAATATCCTGCCGGCCGAACACGATGCCCATCGCCGCATCGTCAGCTACCTGGTGGCTTTTAGCTGGAGCCTGAAGCACCAGCTGCGCAAAACCGATCCGACGGCTGACCTGCGGCGGTTGCTGCCGGCGGACCAGGTGGCGGAGATCCTCGCCAGCTCAATGCCCACCAACCGGATCCTGCTGCTGGTCGGCAACGAAATCGGCCAGCTGCGCGAGGCGGGCAAGCTTAGCGACATCACCTATGGGCTGATGGACAACAAACTCGATGAGCTGGCGCACGTGCTGGGCGGCTGCGAAAGGCTGGCCACCACCCCGGTGCCGTTCGCCTATACCCTGATCCTACAGCGCACCGTGTATCTGTTCTGCACGCTGCTGCCGTTCGCCCTGGTCGGGGATCTGC
This sequence comes from Klebsiella sp. JN_Kp127, assembly GCF_040062505.1. Classification (NCBI taxonomy): domain Bacteria; kingdom Pseudomonadati; phylum Pseudomonadota; class Gammaproteobacteria; order Enterobacterales; family Enterobacteriaceae; genus Klebsiella; species Klebsiella sp. JN_Kp127. The sequence continues at coordinate 34,341 of NZ_JBEAHS010000041.1, read as the reverse complement.
ACTACATGACGCCGTTTGTCTCGGTCTTTATCTCCTACACCTTTTTGTCGTGGGATTCACTGGCGGAAGAGCTGGAGGATCCCTTCGGCACCGCCGCCAACGACCTGCCGCTGAACGCGATGTGCAATACCATTGAGCGCAATCTGCTCGACATGACCGGTCAACATCCGCTGCCGGAGACGCTGCGTCCGGACCGGTACTTCAACCTGACCTGAGCCCTGCGCACCGGGCAGTTTCCGCTGCCCGGTCATCACTTTCCCGCGCCCATGCGACCCGCCGCGCGGAGGGGGCGATAAAAGCAAAATTTGCAAATAAGTTAAATTTAACACCCGATAGATAACATCAATTATACAGATTTGTGGTGTATGTTATTATTCGGTTAACAAACGCAGTACCTACGCTTTCCCATCGTACTATCCTTGAGAAACAGCATTCTTATCAGGTGACGCCGCGCACACCACGCCTCGTCGCCGGGGTCGTCGCACGCTTTTTTTTCGCTGGCGGCGGCCAGAACAGAGCAGCAGGAGTAAAAAGATGACCAATAAAAGACGCGCGGTTCCCGGTGTTCACCCTTATGACGGTCCGGCAGGCGGGTGGGGCGCGTTGAAGGCGACGGCCATCGCCGTGCGTACCCAGATGGATGCCTTTGAAGCGCCCGCCACGCTGCTGCGAACCAACCAGCCTGACGGTTTCGATTGCCCGGGCTGCGCCTGGCCGGATAAAGAGCATAAATCCACTTTTCAGTTTTGCGAAAACGGTGCCAAAGCTGTGACCTGGGAGGCGACCACCAAACGGGTGACGCCAGCGTTCCTCGCGGCTAACACCGTGACCTCCCTGCTGGCGAAAAGCGATTTTGAACTGGAGGGCTATGGCCGCTTAACCCATCCTTTGGTTTACGACCGCGCCAGCGACACGCTGCGCCCGGTGGCGTGGGAAGAGGCTTTCGCCCGTATCGGCGAGATCCTTCGCGGCCTGCAGCCGGATGAAGTTGAATTCTACACCTCCGGACGGGCCTCCAATGAAGCGGCGTGGCTGTTTCAGCTGTTTGCCCGCGAGTATGGCACCAATAACTTTCCCGACTGCTCTAACATGTGCCATGAATCCACCAGCGTGGGCCTGCCGCAGTCGATCGGCATTGGCAAAGGCACCGTTTCCCTCGACGATTTTGACCAGACCGAGCTGGTGATCTCTATCGGCCATAATCCGGGCACCAACCACCCGCGGATGATGGGCACCCTGCATGAGCTTTCCCGCCGCGGCGTGCCGATTATCGTTTTTAATCCGCTGCGTGAGCGGGCGCTGGAGCGTTTTGCCGACCCGCAAAACGTGATGGAGATGGCGACATATCGCTCGACGCCGATCGCCTCGACCTACTACCAGGTGCGGGCCGGCGGCGACGCGGCGGCGCTGAAAGGGATCGCCAAAGCGCTGCTGCAGCTGGAGGAGGAGCAGGGCCAGGTGCTCGACCACGCGTTTATTGCGCAACATACCCAGGGGTTCGCCGCCTTCGCCGACGATCTGCACGCCACCCGCTGGCAGGACATTGAGCAGGAGTCCGGCCTGACGCGCGAGTCGCTGACCCAGGTCGCCGTGGCCTACGCCAAATCCAGGGCCACCATCGTCACCTACGGCATGGGGATCACTCAGCATAATAAAGGCACTTCCAACGTCCGGCTGATTGCCGACCTGCTGCTGATGCGCGGCAATATCGGCAAGCCGGGGGCCGGCATCTGTCCGCTGCGCGGCCACTCTAACGTGCAGGGAAACCGCACCGTTGGGATCAGCGAAAAACCTTCCGCGGCCTTCCTCGACAGCCTGCAGCGGGTGATGGGGATCACGCCGCCGCGGCATCATGGTCACGATGCGGTGAAGGCGCTGGAGGCCATGATCGCCGGCGACGCCAAAGCCCTGATCTGCCTCGGGGGCAACTTCGCCGTGGCGATGCCGGATCACGAACGCGCCTTCCCGGCGATGCGCGGCCTTGAGCTCAGCGTGCACGTCGGCACCAAGCTCAACCGCTCGCACCTGCTGACGGCGAAAGAGACCTTTATTCTGCCGTGCCTTGGCCGCACCGAGCTTGACCTGCAGGCCAGCGGCCGACAGTCGATCACCGTCGAGGATTCGATGTCGATGGTGCATGCCTCGTCAGGCAAGCTAAAACCCGCCTCGCCGACGCTGCGCTCGGAGCCGGCGATTGTCGCCGGTCTGGCGAAGGCCACTCTGCCGGCCAGCAAAGTGGACTGGCTGTATCTGGTGGAAGATTACGACCGTATTCGCGATCTGATCGAACAGACCATTCCGGGGTTCGAAAATTATAACCAGCGCATTCGCCACCCCGGGGGCTTTCGCATGCCGCTGCCGCCGACCGAGCGCATCTGGCCTACCGCCACCGGCAAAGCCATGTTCTCGGTTTTCAAAGGCGTGCATGAGAACGTGGTGGTGGAGGGCGAGGAGGTGATGCGCTTAGTGACCCTGCGCAGCCACGACCAGTACAACACCACCATCTACGCTATGGATGACCGCTACCGCGGCGTCTTCGGCCGCCGCGACGTGCTGTTTATGAACGAGCAGGATATGGCCGCCCAGGGTCTGGAGCATGGCGATCGGGTCGATATCCACACTGCGCTGCCGGGCAGCTCGCTGACGCTCAGAGATATCACGGTGGTGGCCTACGGCATCGCGCCCGGCACCGTCGGCGCCTATTATCCGGAAGCCAACGTGCTGGTGCCGCTGAACTATCTGGATGAAGAGAGCGGGACGCCCTCCTATAAGTCGGTCCCCGTCCGCCTGACGCTGCGCTCGAAAGAGATCCGCCCGCTGTCCGGCGTGCGTTAAAGAAGGAGGGCGTTGGGCGGCGTCGCGCCGTCCTGCGCCCGTCGCCCCCTCGTCTCCTCGCTTGAATTTATCGGTTATGAAACTAACATTCTGGTAACCTGTGCGCGGCCCCGGGGGTGAACGGCGGGGTTCAAACGGGAAAAAGAATGGACATTAAGCAACTCAAGTATTTGATCGCGCTCGATCAGACGCGCCATTTTGGCCAGGCGGCGGCAGCCTGCCATATTACCCAGCCGACCCTCTCCATGCGCATTCGTAATCTGGAAGAGGAGCTGAACCTGACCCTTATCCAGCGCGGCCAGCGCTTCGAGGGTTTTACCCCGGAGGGGGAGCGGATCCTGGCCTGGGCGCGGGCGGTGCTTGCCGCCCATGACGGTCTGGCGGCGGAGGCGGCCATTTGTCGCGGACAGATGGTCGGTCAGCTGCGGGTTGGCATGGTGCCGCTGGCGAGCCTCAACCCGATGCAGCTGATTAAACCTCTCGCGGAGAAATACCCGGCGCTGCAGTTCAGCCTGCTGTCAATGACCTCGGAGCAGATTATCGATGGCGTCAGCCGCAACCAGCTAGACCTGGGGATCTGTTACCTGCAGCATCTTGATGAACGTCTGTTTAAGATCGCCCGGCTGCCGCAAACCCGGATGGGACTGTTGCACGATAAACGCCATTTCGACTTCAGCGACGGGACGCCGGGGTGGGATACGCTGGCGACGCTGCCCCTTGGCTTTCTGACCAAGGGAATGTACTACCGGGAATCCATTGAAATCAGCTTTAAGGCCAAAGGGCTAACGCCGAAGTCTGTCTTTGAAAGCGATTCGACGTTTCAGATAATCCAGGCGGTGCAGGCGGGGATCTGCTGCGCCATCATGCCGCTCAACAACGGCCTGGAAGCCCTCAGCGACAATCTTGACATCCTGCCCATCGCCGAAAGCCAGGTCGATTCGCAGCTGGCGCTGATTATGCGCCAGCAGGAGCCGGTCTCGACGCTGGCGGAAAAATGCTTCGCCGAGGCGCAGGGGATTTTTGGCTGAGGTGGCGCGACTGGCCGGGCGGCTAGTCAGCAACCATGTCTACATAGTCCCCCGTGGGGGGGGCAAGCAGAGCTCCGGCAGGGCAAGGGCATGGGTAGAAGCGATAGTGCGGCGCTTCACACCAGTGTTCAAATGACACAAGCTTTAATGACCATCCTTTCTCCTTCCTGCGATATACATCACAAATATTAACTACGGCAACAGCCGTCATTTAAGTTAACAACAACCGATATGTATTACCCCATAATGAAAGATTAGGCTGACTCCCTGGTTAGATTATGATGCATTAATGTCATGCCGGCATATGAATTGTTAAATCAGTATGTCTGAAAACTAATAACATTACGGACTGTTTACATGTCATCTCACACCCATATTCTACAAGAAAAGGCTTTGCAGATGATGCAAAGCATTGGTCAAAATATTTATCTTAAGTCCATTATGAGCGGTATGATGCTCATATTGCCTGTCACGATTATGAGTTCTGTGGCGACTTTGATTAAAGTTTTTCCCTTCGCACCGTATCAGGATTTTTTGTTACACCACAATTTAACTCGCTTCTTTGACATCCCGATCACTTTTACGAATAATTTTTTAGCCGTCATTGTCGCTTTCTCCGTCGCCTATACGCTAGCGAAGCATTTCGATGTTGATGGCTTTATGTCAGGCCTGATTTCCATGATCTCTTTCTTTATTCTAACGCCTTATGATGTCGGGGAGACAGGGCCGTTAGGACAATCCTTTTCAATTCCTGGTCAATGGTTAGGGCCCATGGGTCTTTTTACCGCCATTCTGGTAGCGATAATTTCAACACGAATATTTGTGGTGATAACCCGCAAAGGGTTAATTATCAAAATGCCTGAAAACGTGCCAGAATTTATATCCAAATCGTTCTCTTTATTGGTTCCTGGTATCGCCATCCTGACGCTGTTTACAATTATTTCCGCAGTCATTACCAGCGTGGGTTATGGTAGCATTCATGAAATTATTTATAAATTAATCCAGGTTCCTCTAACATCCCTCGGATCCGGTATTTGGTCAGTTATCTTTGTTGCTGTTGTCGCACAATTGCTATGGTTTTTTGGTCTACATGGCCATGCGATTACGCTCGGTGTCGTCGCGCCGATCTGGTTCGCCATGGATGCCCAGCAGCTTGCTGCGTATGCTGCAGGCGTAGACTTACCCAACATTACTGGCTTCGCGTTCTTTATGACCTATGGCGTTGCTGGAGATTTATTACCGCTGGCTATTATGCTCGCTTTTTTTGCAAAGAGCGCACGCTATAAAACGCTCGGGAAAATCGCCTTACCACCGGCCATCTTCACAATTGGTGAACCGATGGCTTATGGCGTGCCGCTGGTAATGAATTTTACTCTGGCGATCCCTTATATTTTTATCAATGGCATCATGCTCGGCATTGCCTGGTATTTGACGGTCATTGGCGTATTGCCGCGTGTCGCCGGTGTCAGTACGCCAGCCGGTATGCCGATTATTATTTCTGGTTTTATGCAGGGGAGTTGGAAAATAGCCGCTTTCCAGTTTATAGGACTTTTTGTGCGGTTTGCAGGATGGTATTTCTTCTTCAAGGCTGCCGACCTTATCGCTTGCCGGGAAGAAAATCAGACGGATATCATTTGAATGTCCCAGAAAAATGCGCCAGCAACGCCAATTTAGCCATGGTGGGGAAGATGTTAAGTATCAATTACCAAACGGAAAATATTATTGTCGATCATCTGCCGATTATGGTGTGCTGGTCTACTGATTATCCTCAAAAGTCATTTTTGATAAAAGTTTATAAGGGTGTTGAACAGATATCTCTTATCACAAGAGAGGGTAATGATACAATTATCACCCTCGATGCAATATCGTTACAATGCTTTACTTCTTATACGATAGAAGTTCTTACACATGGTGAGAATGGTGAGAGCAATGTCTTTAAAAATAGTTTTACAACCAGTAACCTTGGTCAATTTTCCGGTCGTTGGGTAAGTGGGGGGCACCACTTCACCGATGATGATAATTACTATCGCGGTAAACGTAATGTGGTGATGAGAAAAACAATTTATCTTGAAGAAGAACTGCTCGATGCCCATATCAGCATTGTCGGACTTGGTTTCTATAAATTGTATATCAATGGTAAAGAGGTAACCCGCGGTGAACTGAATACTGACTGGACTAATTACGCTAAAGTTATTTATTACGATACGTACAGTATAAAACCGTTTATCAATAAGCCGAAAAATGAAGTGGTTGTTGAGCTAGCCGATGGTTGGTTTAATCCTGCGCCGCTTAAATTGTTTGGTAAATATAATCTTAGAGAGACATTAACCATTGGCGAACCACAGGTCATTGCCGATGTCCATATGAAATTTGCAGATCGCGAAATAACTCTCGGTAGCGATGCCGACTGGCAATACTGCGAAGGGGCTTATACCTTTAACAATATCTATTTGGGTGAGCGCCTGGATATGAATTTGTTTCGTGGAGACAACACGACTGATTTGCTGATGCCTGACTGGAAAAATGTGGAGCGGAGCAATGGACCTGAAGGCCGTCTGGTCTCGAGTTTTATTCCAAAAATTAACCATACATTATCCCTGGGGGCAGAGCATATCCACGTAGTAGACGAAGAGAAATTCATTATTGATTTCGGTGCCATCGTGACCGGGTTTATCGATTTATCCATTACCGCGTCTGAGAACCAGCGTGTCGAACTGCTCTATAGCGAACTCGTTGATGAAAACTACCAACTGAATACTGACTCAACCCTTGCGGGATTTGTCGGCAAAGAGGTTGCTGAAGGCGTGATCATTGACGGCGGAATGGGAGCACCGGCGAGAGCGGAGCAGAAAGACGCCTTTGTATGCCGCAGTGGGAAAAACCATTTTGTCAATACCTTTACCTGTCATTCGTTTCGCTATGTGCAGATAAGCGGTGTTAATATCGAACAATTAAATAATGTTCAGGCTCTTTCAGTACATACTGTACTGAGAGAAAACGGTGGCTTTTATTGTTCTGATCCTTACATTAATAAGCTTTTTGAGGTTGCCAAAAGAACTAAACTGAACAACATTCATTCGGTATTCGGGGATTGTGCACGTGAACGTTTCGCCTATGGCGGCGATCTCGTCGCACTTGCCCGGTCGCAAGTGTATCAGTTTGACTCCGCCGCTATTTATAAGAAAACTATTTTTGATTTTATCAATGATATTCGCCCCTGTGGTGGGGTGACGGAAACCGCGCCATTTATGGGAATTAAAACCAATGGAGTCGGCGGGGAGGCGGGCCCTCTGGGCTGGCAACTAGTATTACCCTATTTGATTGCTATTCATTATCGACATTATGGCAATGTCAACCTGCTGGCCGAAAGCCTGCCATTTCTTGAAAAGCAAATCCTTTCACTGGAAATGCACAACTTCGAGGACCTGGTGACCTGCAGCCTGGGTGACTGGGGAAGCCGCGATCATGATATGCGTCATTACAAAAATGGCTCGCCGGCTCTCCATTTCACCAGTGCTTGTTTCTATTATTATCATTTGTTAATTATCGCAAAAATATGTGAAGATCTTGGGTTAAAAGAAAAATGGTTAAAATATATTAGTAAGGCCAATAAACTCAGAGAGAAAATTGTATCACTCTATAAGAATGCGGATGGCAGTTTTGCCGATCGTAGCCAGACCAGCTATGTTTTTGCAATCTACTTCGATTTGTGTGATGATGTCGAGGAATCATTGAACGCACTGGTCGATCTCATCAAAAAAGAGCAAAATGTTATCACTTGCGGGATTTTTGGCCAAAGTTTTGCCTATGAAATATTTCACCGCTATGGTCATAATGAATTAATCCTTGAATGGTTAAGAGTCGAAGCCGGATTCAAAAAAATGCTTAAACATGATGCCAGCACATTGAAGGAATTTTTTGGTGATAACCTGAATGGTTCAAATAATCACGCGATGTTCAGCTCCTATACCAGCTGGTTGTTTCAAGCTTTAGGTGGTATTACCGTCGCTGAGGAGGCGGTTGGGGCGGATGTTATTTTAATCAGTCCATCTTTTACTGAGACGATTAACTTTGTGGATTGCTGGCATCAAACCATCAGAGGGCGTATTGAATGTCGCTGGCGGCGCTATAAGAAAGGAATTGAATTAGTCGTCAAAGTGCCATTTAACCTCAAAAAATGCACCCTTAAATTACCAAAGGCGTATCAACTTAATAAACAATTACCTGCACCGATAGATTGTGACACCTATCATCAGTTTTATGACATTACAGATGCAGGTGAAATAAAAGTACTATTGTAATGATAGTGCATACCCAAACGTTCGCTCCAGTTAGGTACTTTTATGTTACACCATGATATTCATGAAAAGCTACTAGCTTATACCGATAGAGAACTCGAACTGCTTCGCGCTAACTATCAACTGTGTCATAAATTCAAAAGCCATATGGAGCGAAGGTTTTTCAAAGATAATTACATTCATATTGAAAAGCAGACCCGATTTACGAAAATTCCGTTGCATTCTCATGGATTTATTGAGCTTATTTATATATATCAGGGTAAAATGCATCAGAAGATTAATGACGAAAATCTCACCCTGGGTAAGGGTGAGATCCTGCTTATCAACCAGTTTGCCAGGCACGAAATTGAAGCCGCAGGGCAGAATGATATTATCATCAATTTTATTATTAAGACTGAGTTTTTCGGGCGGTTGATGTCCCTTTTTGATGAAAATAACATCATCTCCCGTTTTATTCTTTCAGCAATTAATGGCAGGAAAAAACATGGGGAACATATTCACTTTAAAGTGGGGGAAATTGACGCAATTCAAAGCATTATGCATGTGATCATCAGCGAAATCTATAGCAATAACTCCTTAAAAGAGATTCGCGTCAATTTCCTGGTGGGACTGTTGATGACGGAGTTACTGTCGAATGTGCAAGCCAGCGATTATCATATCAATGGGAGTTACAATGAATCTCTTGCCATGGCCGTGTTGAGATACATTGATACAGATTACAAAACAGCCAGCCTGAAGGAGATTTCCTGTCGTCTAAATCAACCTAATTATAAGGTGAGTAAACTGATAAAAGACTTCACCGGTAAGAACTTTAGCGATTTGTTGGTTGAGAAACGCATAGATGTTTTAATCCACCTTCTTAAGCATACTAATCACTCCATTATTGACGTTATCAATATGACGGGTTATGAAAATGCTTCACATTGTTATAAGGTATTTAAAGAGAAATATAATATGAGTATTAAGGAGTATCGTGACCTGAACTCCTGAATGGTAAAATTGGCTCACACTGTCCATGCTATTGCATGTTTTTGTAATAAGTAAAATCGGCAACAACCGATATATAAAAAGGCAAGCAGGGTTATAACGCAGGTGGCATTCTTTAAATAAAATCAGTTAAGCAATAAAAATAATAATTTGATTTATTTATATCTCTTACCTGATGGAGTCAGAAGAATGAACCCCAGAATTATTATTCCAGGCGTTATCTCATGTTTACTTCCTGCTACCTTTTGCCATGCGGCAAATCTCAGCGACGACGGCAGCTTTAAATTAAATGGGTATGGCATGGTCGCTGGAGATTTTCAGAGCGAATTAAACCGGCCAAAAAATATGTCGTTGCATACCGACCCCACAGGTCCTAATCAGGATCCCCGCGGCAAAATGGGCGATTTAGGAAACAGTTTCTGGCACGATTACTGGACATCCATGGCGATAACCAAAAAATGGCAGGGTCTGGTTTCCCCCGAACAATGGGCTGATTATACCTATGAAATGGTGGGTTATGGCGATAAAACGGTAGAAACGGCACAGAATTATGGGCGCTTTGGCGGACTCTCCTTTCTCCCCGAGGGCGCAAACATATGGGCTGGGCGTCGTTACCTCGATCAACGTATTAATATCTTCGCCTACAATACCAAAGAAGTACATATTGATTCCGGCCTCGGTTATAACAGTAAAAATTTTGATTTAAACGTTGGTACCGACCAGATCGACTGGTCCAGCGATACCGCGCCGCAGGCGATAGAGGGCTCGCGGCGCATCGTTGATATGGCTTATCGTTTCGATCAGACAGAACTGGGTATGACCTATGTTAAAGAAATTGATGACCCATTGGGTACCGGCAAGCAGCAAGCAATCAGTTTTTCCGCGAAATACAGCATGCCGTCTTTTTGGGGGGTGGCAAAGGGACAATCTACCGTCAAATTACAGTACGGCAAAGGGGTGATCGCTCCTTATTTGAACACCAGTCGTATTACCGTCCTTAGCGAAGAGGGCGATTCTTCAATGCGCTTTTCCACCGACGGAAACTTGACGTTGTTTGATGATTTTTCCGTCTCGCCGGCTTTCATCTATGAATATACTAAGCGTGAAAAAACGACTGACCGAACCACCTTTATACCTGATACAGGCTATTCAGGTGGGGACATGATCTATGGTTCCGCAAATGAAACTGGGATCTTTACCGGCGTAAATGTTAAGCAAAGTATTCATCACCAAAATCTTTCCATGTTGTATGAAGTCATGGTGAATAACACAATCAATAAAAATGGCGTCGAAGGCGCCAGCGGTGTCGGCTACAAAATTGCCGCCGGACCGGCACTACAGCTGGATGTCCTACCGTATGTTGCGCCAATTCTCAGTTTGACGGTCACCTACGCAGGCGGGGATAAAGAGGTCACGTTATTGCCGGAAGACTCGGAGTGGCGAATCGGGTATCGAATGGAAGTCTGGTTCTAAAACTTTACTACATCACTACAGGATATTACTCTATGAACAAACACGTCGCTGCTATGCTGATGATGCTTATTATTCCGCCTGCTTTTGCGCAAACACCATTAGCAGACAGCAAAACGATTATTATTAAACCCAGCGCTCTGGCCGTTGAGATGGTGCCTGATATTGCCTATTCATTTACGCAAAATATCATGGGGCGACCGCTCCAGTTATCGATGGATTTGCTCAAGCCTTATGCTGATAAACCATTACCTGCCGTAGTATTTATTACCGGCGGCGGCTTTCTCGATGCGCCCAAATCAAAATTTATCGGTCAGCGGGTGGATATTGCCCGGGCCGGTTACGTCGTCGCCAGCATTACCTATCGAGTCGTACCCAATGTGACTTTCCCGGGAATGGTTGAGGATGCGAAAACGGCGGTCAGATTTCTACGCGCCAATGCCGAAAAATTAGGCATCGATCCTAACCATATCGCTGTGATGGGCGAGTCGGCGGGAGGGTATTTAGCCGCCATGGTGGGCACCACCAGTGGCCATAAGGAATTTGATCAGGGAGAGTATTCAAATCAAAGTAGCGATGTGCAGGCGGTGGTTGATCTCTATGGCCTGTCTGATCTGACGAAAGTCGGCGCTGACTTCTCCGCGGATATTCAAAAAGCGCATCAGTCACCGGCCATTCCTGAGGCGATGCTGGTTAATGGTATTCCCTGGCAAGGTGGTGGCGCTATCTCCGCCTATCCCGAAAAGGCCAAACGGGCTAATCCCATTACCTGGATTTCGGATAAAACGCCGCCTTTTCTGCTAATGAACGGCGATGCTGACAATGTGGTCTCACCCAGCCAGTCAACGCTTTTACACGAGGCGCTGGTGGCTAAAAAAATACCGTCAACTCATTACGTGGTGCAAGGGGCGGACCACGCAGGTTTAATGTGGTATCAGCCTGAAGTATCGAAAATTATCATTAATTTTTTAGATAAAAATCTCAAAGGTAAGCATCAATAATACGTTATAGGATCAGGTCAATAAGATGAAAAAAATATTTTTGTGCTGCGCTGCCGGCATGTCAACCAGCATGGTAATGAATAAAATGAAGCAAGCGGCCGCGGCGAAAGGGATTGCCGTCGATATTATTGCTGTTTCAATGGATGATTTTGACCGCACGTTGCCAAATTACGATTGCTGTCTTTTAGGACCGCAAATTAAATATAAATTCGAAGAATTTAATAAAAAAGCCACTGCGGTGGGCAAGAAAGTCGCCATTATCGATAGCATGGATTACGGCATGATGCGTGGCGATAAAATTCTTGATGCGGCGCTGGCGCTGCTTGATGAACGTTCACTCAACAAGTAGGGAAACCGTATGGATATGGAAGCAACCGTCATGGAACTTATCATCAACGCCGGTGAATCCCGCAGTCTGGCAATGCAGGCGCTGCAGGCCGCCAGAAAAGGGGCATGGCATGACGTTGATAACCTGATGGAGGGCGCTGCTGATGCCGCAAAACGCGCGCATGATGTACAAACCATGCTTATCGGTATGGATGAGGGCTGCGGCAAGGTGCCGGTTAATCTTATTCTTGTACATGCTCAGGATCATATTATGACCGCCATGCTTGCACGGGAGTTGATCGCGGAACTGATTGAGGTTCAGCGTCAGCTGCAGCATCGCGGCAGGTAAGATATGTCGCCGCCGGAGGTGCGGCGGCGACAGCCATCAGATATTCTCCAGTCGAATGCCCCGGGTTCTCGGGCCGAAGATCCCCACCGACAGCATCACCATCAGCATACTGACGACGATAAAGCTAATCACCCCCGGCGTGCCGGCATATTGCAGAATAATGCCGATCAGGATGCTGGTCACCGCGGTCGAGAGCCGGCTGAACGAGTAGCAGAAGCCGACGGCGCGGGCGCGAATATGGGTCGGGAAGACCTCGGCCTGGTAGGCGTGGTAGCTGATGGTCAGCCAGGCGTTGGACCAGGTGATCATAAACCCGCAGATCACCAGCAGAACCGGACTGTTCTGCAGGGCAAACAGGGTGCCGAAGATGACGGTCATCAGCGCGGAGAGGACGATCTGCCACTTGTTCTCAAAGCGATGCACGAAGCGGGTGCAGAACAGGCAGCCCAGCGGATAGGCGAGGGTGATAAAGAAGGCGTACAGCAGACTGTGGGTAATGCTGGCGCCCTGACCGGAGAGCAATGCCGGCAGCCAGTTGCCAAAGCCGAAGAAACCGATCGCCTGGAAGAAATTCATCACCATCAGCATCAGGGTGCGCTGCCGATACTGCGGCGCCCAGATTTCGCGGAAGGTGCCGCGTTTGACGACGCTCTCCGTCGCCTGCGCATGCTTCGGCGACGGCGTCAGGCCGCAGCGGGCTTCCATCGCGCACATCACCGCATGCGCCTCATCATGCCGCCCTTTGGTTTCCAGCCAGCGGGCTGACTCCGGCAGTTTTTTGCGGATAAACCAGATTGCCAGCGAGAACAGCGCGCCGAAGATGATCACCCAGCGCCAGCCGCTGAGGCCGAAGAGGGTGGTTGGCACCAATATCCAGGACATCAGCGCCACCGCCGGAACCGACAGAAACTGGATAAAGAAGGCAAAGGCGAAGGCTTTATTGCGCAGGTGGGTAGGGACCCATTCGCTGAGGTAAGTGTCAATGGTCACCAGCTCAATGCCGAGGCCGATTCCCACCATAAAGCGGAAGAAGATCACCCCTTCCGCGCTGCTCTGGGTCGCCATCAGCAGCGAGAAAAAGCCGTACCAGGCGAGCGCCACCATAAAGGTCAGCCGGCGTCCCAGCTTGTCCGCCAGCGGCGCCAGCAGGCTCGCGCCGATAAACAGCCCCATAAAGGTGGCGGAGGCAAAGGCCGCCTGATCGGCGATGCCAAAGATCCCCGCCGCGCCGGTGTGGAAAATACCCTCCGCCAGCAGGCCCGCGCTGATGTACCCGGTCTGGAACAAGTCGTAGAGCTCGAAGAAGCCGCCGAGAGAGAGCAGGGTGATAAACGACCATAACCCGAAGGAGGCGGGCAACGCGTCAATGCGTCCGGTTAAGGTGGCGTGCGGTTGTCCTGGCGAAGCATAGGGCGTTTCGCCGAGAACCTGGGTGGTAGACATGGTGTTGTGTTCCTCAGGAAGAATGGTTTGCCTGCTAATGTTAAGTGATTGTTAATAGTTTTAAATTTTTAATCTTCAGCGTTAACGGCAATCTTTAGCGCAAGATCGTGCCGGACAGGCGGAAAGTTGAGATTTATGCTGCTTTTCGCCGCACGCCAGGGGAAGAATTGAAGTAAATCACCGTGGACGGCAATGTTCCCCGCCTGGCGTTATCGCGCTGCCCAGGGGCCGGGCCAGAGAGAGTAAACGAATCCTCACCGACGGCGTTTTCCCGCTTTACCCGCTATTACGCCGGGGTATAATGTGCCCACTTTCATACAGGAGTCATGCGTTGGACAGTCATCCTTATTGTTTTTCTCCGGCAAGCTAACGCGACTGTTTTCGCTGCTTGCCGAACCGGCGGGCAGCAATCTTTGATTATCGGATTGCCTCCCTTAATGTAGTGATTCGCGACCGTACGCGAGAGGCACCGTTATGTTTCTGTTTCCCACCAGCTTATTTCCTCCACCATCACCCGCCCGCTAATTGCCCGGCGCGGCTGAGCGCGACATCAATAATTTTTGGCTTTCTGTTATCTGGAGGAAGGCGCGATGGTATTTCCTTATATGACACATTTACTCGCGGCGATGCTGCTGGGGGCGCTGATCGGCGCGGAAAGACAGTGGCGGCAACGTATGGCCGGCTTGCGGACCAATGCGCTGGTGGCCACCGGCGCGGCGGTGTTTATTCTTAGCGCGATGTCGGCGTCGCCGGACAGCCCCGGGCGCATTGCGGCGCAGATCGTCTCCGGTATCGGCTTCCTTGGGGCGGGAGTGATCATGCGCGATGGCATGAACGTTCGCGGCCTCAATACCGCCGCCACCCTGTGGTGCTCGGCCGGTATCGGTGTCCTCTGCGGCCTGGGACAGTTCTGGAACGCGACGGCGGCGACGCTGATTATTCTGTGCGCTAATATCCTGCTCCGCGAAGCGGCGCAGCGCATTCATGCCTTGCCGGGCGCCGGAGACGAAGAGAAACGCTATATCTTGCGCGTCACCTGTTTACGCGAGCATGAAAAAGCCGTGCGTCAGCTGCTGCTGAATATTGCTCAGCAGCAGAGGTTCACCCTGCAGGGGCTGCAGTCGGCGGCGGCAGATACGGCGGATCAGCTGGAGATTTGCGCGGAGCTGATTAGCCATAAGCAGCATCACAAAACGCTGGCGCAGATTATGGCGCAGGTGGCCGGCCAGCAGAATGTCACCTCGGTACACTGGCGCGTCGGAGAAGCGTAGAGACAGACATGGCCGCTCGCCGCGCGATTCGCCAACCCGCGGGAAAGCGGCTAGAATGGCCTCCTGCCGGAGGTTATAAGAATGTTAAATAATGGATGTGTGCCGTCGGAAACAGGCCAGACTATGACGACGGCTGATTTTCGCTTTACCCGCGTGATGGCCGAGCAGGCGGCGCGTGCCCGTCTGACGCTGGACGACGATCAGCTGTCGCTCATCGCCCGCCTCGACGCCCTGGGCCAGCAGCTGTTGTCCGCGCCCGGCACGCCGCAGGGACTGTACGTTTGGGGACGCACCGGGCGAGGGAAAAGCTTTATTCTCGACCACTTTTTTGCCAGCCTGCCGCTCGCCGCCAGGCGTCGGGTCCATTTTCATCACTTCTTCCGCGAACTGCATCAGCGGCTGAATGCCCCCGGCGCGCCCGGCCTGCAGGCGGTGATGATGCAGATGACCTCCGGCTGCCGCCTGCTGTGCTTTGACGAATTTCATCTTCACGACCCCGGCGACGCCATGCTGATAAAGGCGCTGCTGGAACACCTTTTTCAACGGGGCATCGTGCTGCTGGCAACCTCTAACTACCCGCCGGAGATGCTGCTGCCTAATCCGCTGTATCACGATCGCTTTTTACCGTCGATCGCGCTGATCCGCGCCCACCTGGCGGTCGTCGCGCTTAACGGCGAGGAAGATTATCGCGAACGGCACCTGAGCCAGGATAACGCCTTCTGCAGCGGGCGGCTATGGGTTAACCCGAGCGAACAACAGCGTCAGCTGTACGATCTGCCCTCGCTGCCTGCCGAACCGGTTCCGCTGGCGGTAGGCTATCGCACGCTGCAGGCGGCCGCGGCGTCACCCGACTTGCTCCATTTCTCTTTTGCCCAGCTCTGCCAGGCCGCCACGGCGGTGATGGACTATCTGGCGCTCAGCGAACGTTATGCCGTCTGGTTGCTGGACGAGGTGCCGCCGCTGGCCACGGTAGGGCCGGCGGCCCAGCAGCGCTTTATCAACGTGATTGATGTGCTGTATGAAAAGCAGATCCGCCTGCTGCTGGTGACCCGCTGCGACCTGGAGACGCTGGTGGCCGGGGTGGAACTGGAGGATATTCAGCGAACGCGGAGCCGCCTGCAACAGCTGCCGCGGGCGGTATAAAAAAAACGCCCCGGCGGGTGCCGGGGCGAGGGGATCACAGGTCGAAACGGTCGAGGTTCATAACCTTGGTCCAGGCGGCGACAAAGTCATGCACCAGCTTCTGCTGCCCGTCGGCGCAGGCGTAGACTTCCGCCAGCGCGCGCAGGACCGAGTTGGAGCCAAACACCAGATCCACGCGGGTGGCGCTGTACTTCGCTTCGCCGGTTTTACGGTCGCTGCCGGTAAACAGCTCCGCCCGATCATCGGCCGCTTTCCAGACGGTGGCCATATCCAGCAGGTTGACGAAGAAGTCATTGCTGAGCACGCCGACGCGGTCGGTAAACACCCCGTGTTTGCTGCCGTCGTAGTTGGCGCCCAGCACGCGCAGTCCACCCACCAGAACCGTCATCTCCGGAGCGGTTAAGGTCAGCTGCTGCGCTTTATCGATCAGCAGCGTTTCCGTCGACACACCGCCCTCGATGCGACGGTAGTTGCGGAAGCCATCCGCCAGCGGCTGCAGCAGGTCAAACGACTCGACGTCGGTCTGCTCAGGCAGGGCGTCGACGCGGCCTGGAGTAAACGGCACGTTGACGCTGACGCCGGCCGCCGCCGCCGCCTGCTCCACGCCGACCACGCCAGCCAGCACGATGATATCGGCCAGTGACGCTTTGCCGGAGGCGCGCTGGATCGCCTGCAGGGTCGGCAGCACCCGACTGGCGATAGCATTGACCGGCCAGTCTTTCTGCGGGGCCAGCGCCAGACGCGCGCCGTTGGCGCCGCCGCGCTTATCACCGCCGCGGAAGGTGGAGGCGGAGGCCCAGGCGACCGACACCAGCTCACTCACCGACAGGCCGGCGCCGGCGATGGCGGTTTTCAGGCTGGCGATGTCGTCCGCGCTCGGCTGATGGGTCGCCGCCGGCAGCGGATCCTGCCAAATGAGATCTTCTTTCGGCACTTCCGGCCCGAGGTAACGGGATTTCGGCCCCATATCGCGGTGGGTCAGCTTGAACCACGCCCGGGCGAACGCCTCGTTAAAGGCCTGCGGATCGTTGAGGAAGCGACGGGAGATCTTCTCAAACTCCGGGTCGAAGCGCAGGGTCAGGTCGGTGACCAGCATGGTCGGTTTGCGCTTTTTACCCGGGTTAAACGGATCCGGGATAATTTCCGGCGCGTCTTTGGCTTC
Organism: Klebsiella sp. JN_Kp127; assembly: GCF_040062505.1. Taxonomy (NCBI): domain Bacteria; kingdom Pseudomonadati; phylum Pseudomonadota; class Gammaproteobacteria; order Enterobacterales; family Enterobacteriaceae; genus Klebsiella; species Klebsiella sp. JN_Kp127. The sequence goes on along the minus strand of NZ_JBEAHS010000041.1, from coordinate 17,027 downwards.
GAACTGGATAGCGCCCGCCGGGCTGCGGGTTTGCACCCATTCGTATTTGAACAGGTTCTCGAAAAAGTAGTTGCTCCACTGGGTGGGCGTCTGCGTCCAGACCACTTCCAGACCGGAGGTGATGGCATCCGCGCCTGCGCCGCTGCCGTAGCTGGAGTGCCAGCCCAGACCCTGAGCTTCCAGCGGGGCGGCTTCCGGCTCGGCGCCGACGTGGCTGGTCTCGGCTGCGCCGTGGGTTTTACCCAGGGTGTGGCCGCCGGCGATCAGCGCGACAATCTCTTCATCGTCCATCGCCATATTGCCGAAGGTGGCGCGAATGGCCGCCGCGGCGGACAGCGGCTCGCCGCTGGCGTTAGGGCCTTCCGGGTTAACGTAGATCAGCCCCATTTCGGTGGCGCCGATGGCCTGTTTCGCCAGGCTTTCCGGGTGACGGTGGGCCAGCCACTCTTTCTCATCGCCCCAGTCGACGTCCAGATCCGGTTCCCAGACATCTTCACGACCGGCGCCAAAGCCAAAGGTGCGGAAGCCGGCGTTTTCCAGCGCAACGTTACCCGCCAGCATGTAAAGATCGGCCCAGGAGATTTTCTGGCCATATTTCTGTTTCACCGGCCACAGCAGACGGCGGGCTTTATCGAGGCTGACGTTATCAGGCCAGGAGTTCAGCGGCGCAAAGCGCTGCTGTCCACGACCCGCGCCGCCGCGACCGTCAACGGTGCGGTAGGTGCCGGCGCCGTGCCAGGCCATACGAATAAACAGACCGATATAGCTGCCCCAGTCTGCCGGCCACCACTCTTGCGAATCGGTCAGCAGCGCTCTGAGGTCAGCCTTCAGCGCGGAGTAATCGAGCTTTTTAAACTCTTCCCTGTAGTTAAAATCCTCACCCAACGGGTTGGAACGACTGGAGTGCTGGTTCAACAGATCGACACGCAGCTGGTTAGGCCACCAGTCGCGGTTGCCGGTGCCGCTGCCGGCGCTCTGCTTGGGCGTCTCGGCGTGGAAAGGGCACTTTCCGGCGGATGCGTTGTTGGATGGGTCGTTAGACGTGCTCATATCAGGCTCCGTTTGCTTTTGTGAATGCCGTTACGATATACACTGCTACCAATAAGCGATATTTGAATGAGTCTACGGATTTAATAGCTAATTCCGTTCAACGAAGGGCGAAACACCCTCTTATATGCCCTGGCGGATCCAGGGGTAAAAAATAAACCTCATCATTAACCATAGTCGTAACGAGACGGCAAAGGAAACGATCTGTATCAAACGGGCAGAAGGAATGCTAATTGTTTGAGATATGACAATTTTACTATGAGAAAAGGATGAGGGTTTTCCGCTGCGCGAGCGTAACGAATGCCCGACGCAGGGGTTGTTGGCAGACACAGAATAAGCTAATACTTAGACACCATGTGACTGGCGCTAAAGACAGAATACTGTTGGGGAGCATGGTCAACGTCGCCGCGCGCCTGGGCATTACCGCTATCTGGAGATAAGTTATGCCTGAATTAGCTTCTTTAATGGCCTTTGCCGCGGTGGCGCTGGGGTTAGTGTTAACCCCTGGCCCCAATATGATGTATCTCACTTCGCGTTCGATTTGCCAGGGAAAACGCGCTGGCTTTATCTCCCTTGCCGGGGTGGCCGTGGGTTTTTTCTTCTATATGTTGTGTGCCGCTTTCGGCATTACCGCGTTGGTTTTCGCGGTCCCTTACGCCTACGATGCATTGCGTTTGTGCGGGGTCGCTTATTTGCTCTATCTGGCGTGGCAGGCGATTAAACCGGGAGGGCGGCCGATATTCGCGGTGCGCGACTTACCCGCCGACAGTGGACGTAAGCTGTTTCTGATGGGATTTATCACCAGCCTGGCGAACCCCAAAGTTGCCATCCTGTATTTGTCCCTGCTGCCGCAATTTATCACCCCCGGACTCGGCAGCGTGCTCAGCCAGTCGTTGATATTAGGCTGTACCCAGGTATTAATCAGCGTGGCGGTGAACGGCCTGATTATCTTGCTGGCCGGGCAGGTGGCGCTTTTTCTTGGTCGGCGGCCGGGCTGGCAACAATTTCAACGCTGGCTGATGGCGACGGTACTGGCCGGGATGGCGGTTAAGATCGCTTTTGAGGCCAGAAAATAACCGGGTTTACCGGGGAAAGGGGAGCCAGCGAGACCTGTCGCTGGCCAACCTCGCGCCCTGATGCCTTTCTCCCACTGCGCAAGGCTCTCCACGCTCTAACATGCTGAAACATTTCTGCCAGATCATTAGCAACCTTTCAGTAGGGCTAACGCCGCGATAAGGCTATGCTTCCCGGCCGTTACGCCGTTGGTTTTTCCCGTGATCCAGGTGATGTACCGCTAATGCCCCTTTTGAGAGATGAAATTCGCGACCACTCCGCGGAAGAGATGTTGTTTATCCGCCGGGCCGCAATCGCCTTTCTGCTGGTGGTGGTCTGCTTTGGCGTGCTGATTTTCAACCTCTACCATCTGCAGGTGGAGCAGCACGATTTCTACCAGACCCGCTCCAACCAAAACGATATCAAAATGCTGCCCATCGCCCCCAGCCGGGGGCTGATATTCGATCGCAACGGCATTCCGCTGGTGCAGAATATTACCCTGTATCGCCTGCAGGTGATCCCGAGCAAAATTCCCGATATGGCCGCGCTGCTGCAAAGCCTGACGCCGATTGTCGACCTGACTGCGGACGACATCGCCAGTTTCCGCGACGATATGCACCACAGCAGCCGCTATAAAGCGGTTACCCTCAAGTCCGACCTCAGCGACGTAGAGGTGGCCCGCTTCGCGGTCAACGAATTCCGTTTCCCCGGGGTGACGGTGGAGAGCTACCAGCAGCGTGAATACCCCTACGGCGCAGAGCTGGCGCACGTGGTGGGCTATGTGTCGAAAATCAACGACAGCGACCTGCAGCGGCTGGCGAAAGACGGTGAAGAGGAGAACTATGCTGCCGACCACAATATCGGCAAGCAGGGGATCGAAGGCTATTACGAAAAAGCGCTCCACGGCACCACCGGCTACCAGGAGGTGGAGGTGGATAACCACGGCCGGGTGGTACGTCTGCTGAAAGAGGTACCGCCGGTGGCCGGGAAAAACCTCTATCTGACCCTTGACCTGCACCTGCAGCAGTATATCGAGTCGGTGCTGAAGGGGCAGCGCGCGGCGGTGGTGGTGGTCGATCCCCGCGATGGCGGGGTACTGGCGATGGTCTCCAGCCCCAGCTACGATCCTAACCCGTTCGTCAAAGGCATCGGCTATCAGGCCTATAAATCGCTGCTGGATAACCCCGACCGACCGTTAATCAACCGTGTCACCCAGGGGCTGTATCCCCCGGCCTCGACGGTGAAGCCCTATATGGCGCTCTCGGCGCTCTCCGCGGGCGTGATCACGCCGAATACCACCTTCTTCGGGGCGCCGACGTGGACGCTGCCGGGCACGCAACGCCGCTATCGCGACTGGCTGAAAACCGGCCACGGCATGCTCAACGTCACCAAAGCCATTGAAGAGTCCGCAGACACCTTTTTCTACCAGGTGGCCTTCGAGATGGGTATCGACCGGATCCATGAGTGGCTGAGCAAGTTCGGCTACGGCCAGTCTACCGGCATCGATCTCAATGAGGAGTATGCCGGGGTACTGCCGAGTCGGGCGTGGAAGCAGCGGGTGCATAAAAAGCCCTGGTATCAGGGGGATACCATCTCCGTCGGCATCGGCCAGGGATACTGGATCGCCACCCCCATCCAGATGGTGAAAGCGCTCACCACGCTGCTGAACAACGGCAAGGTGCAGGATCCGCATCTGCTCTATTCGATGAAGCAGGGCAATCATGTGGAACGTTATCAGCAGCCGGCGAACCTGCCGCAGGTCGGCGATCCGAAATCCCCGTACTGGGGCATTGTGCGCAACGGCATGTATGGGATGGCTAATCTGCCCAACGGCACCGGCTACAAACTGTTCCACACCGCGCCGTATCAGATTGCGGCAAAGTCCGGAACCTCGCAGGTGTTCAGTCTGAAGCAAAACCAGACCTATAACGCCAAAATGATCCCGGTGCGTCTGCGCGACCACATTTTCTATACCCTGTTTGCCCCTTATCAGCATCCGAAGGTGGCGATGGCGCTGATCCTGGAGAACGGCGGCGGGGACGGGGTGGTGGCCGGACCGACGGCGCGCGCCATCCTGGACCATATTTTTGTCCCGCAGCAGGCGCCGGCGGCGGCCGCCGACGTGCCGCAGCGGGAGAGCGCGGACGCCCAGTAAGCGGCAGGACTTATTCCGCAGGCGCATCGTTCATAGAAATTGGTTATTTGTCCCCTTATCTTCCCGGCGGCATAGTATTTTTAAGGAACATGACGAGTGAGGAGGAAGGGTGACACGTAAGCGATTATTGCTGGTTCAGACCGGGACGCCCCCGGCAGCCATCCGCGAGGAGCATGGCGATCTGCCGCGCTGGTTCCGCACGCTGCTGGCGCCATGGCAGGCGCAGCTCACCGCGGTACGGGTGTTTGAGGACGAGCCGCTACCGGCGCCGGATCGCCAGACGGTGGCGGTGCTGACCGGCTCCTGGGCGATGGTTTCCGACCGCCTGGCGTGGAGCGAACGGACCGCCGACTGGATCCGTCAGGCGGTGGCTATCGGCATGCCGATGTTCGGCGTTTGCTATGGCCATCAGCTGATGGCTCATGCCCTGGGTGGCGAGGTGGCGTATCATCCAGCCGGACGGGAAAGCGGCAGCCAAACCGTTTCGCTATCGCCGTGGGGTGTCGACGACCCGCTGCTCCGGGACCTGCCGGCCGCCTTTCCCGCGCATCTGAGCCATATGCAAACCATTACCCGCCTGCCGGAGGGGGCCACGGTGCTGGCCGCGTCCGCTCACGACCCCCACCAGATCGTGCGCTACGGGCCGCATGCGGTCTCCACGCAGTTTCACCCGGAGTTCACCGCGCCGATTGCCCGCGCGCTGATCCGCTACCGGGAGGCGGTGCTGCAGGCAGAGGGCATCGACCCGCAGCGGTTATACAATGAGGTGCAGGAGAGCCCGCAGGCCGCGGCAATCCTCACGCGCTTCGTCAGCGCCTTTCTGCCCCCTGATGCACCCGGCCATTAATCCCCTGCAGTGAACAGCACCCGCCAGCGGCGACGCCGGCGGGACATCTCGTGGGCCAGGTCAACGACCGCTTCGACGCGCAGCGCGTCAGCCGCCTGCGCCGTCAGCTCCGGTAAAGCATACTTCTGACGCAGGGCGGCCAGCGCCTGCGCCTCGGGCGGCGTCCGGGCGCGGACCTGTGCGGCCAGGCGCTGCTGTAGCGGCCTGAAGGCCGCCTCATCCAGCGGCGGCAGCTGGCGCAGAAAGGTTTTGCAACAGCGCAGCAGTTCCACGGCGCGGCGGTCCGGGGACTGGAGCGCCATCAGCAGCCCGTCGCGATCGGCGACGCGCTGATAGCGGCAGCTCACCACATAGCCAATCTGCTGCTCTACCCGCAGGCGCTGGAAGAAGAGCGGTTCGCAGCGCTGCGCCAGCACCCGCAGAGCCGCCAGCGAGGCGCCATCCGGCAGCGGAATAAAGACCAGCAGCGCCGTATCGCCCCCGGGGAAAGCCAGCCGTTCGACGCCGCGCCGGCAGGGGCCGGGGAGGCTGCCCGGCGGGTTGACCGGGACGGTAAGCAGGCTCAGCTGGCGCGCGACCCACCGCGCATCCTCCGCGCTGCCGCCGGCCAGGGCCGCCAGCCAACCAGCCTGATGCTCTGATGTGGCTAACCGTTCGGGGAGCTGGGCCATGAGATGACGGATAGCAATACTCTCCGGCGGCGGGGTCAGCGGGTCGGCCGGGAGCGCGAGCTGCCGCACGATGGCCTGCAGAATAGCCTCCGGCCGACGGCCGGCAGCTGGCAACTGCAGGAACAGCTGCCAGCTGCCGTCGACGCGATGCCACTCGCCGTGGCCCCCGGCGTGGCGCAGCGCGGCGAGCAGCGGGCGCAGCTGTTCCCCGCGCGCCAACCCCTCGGCCTGAGTGGGCGAGCAGGAGAAGGGCGGTCGGAGCAGGAGCCTCGGCGGCTCTCCCGGTGACGGGAGGTGGAGCAGCGGCGCGGCTTGCGCCGGACTTTCGGCCACGAGGCCGCCAGCGGCTTGCGGATAAAAAGCGAATTTCAGCGCCGGGGCAGTGACCGGGCGGCGGCGCCAGCGGCTGAGCGGCAGGCTAAAGCCCTGGGTGGCAACAGGCTCCCCTGGGGAAAGGGTCTGGCAGGCCAGGCTGACCGTAGGGGCGGCCTGCAGGGCGGCGCAAAAATCGGCGAACCCGACGGGCGGCGCGCCGGGGGCAAAGCCGAATGCCCGCTGGCGCAGCTGATCGAGGGGCGACAGCGCCTGAAAACGGCGCCGGGAGAGCTGATAGTAGTGTTGCTGCTGGTCTGGCGTCGTCCGCTGTAGCGCCTGCAGCCAGTGGGTTATCTGCCGGTCGACCTGTTCCGGCTGGTCGCTGGCGAAGACCAGCGCCAGCCAGCCGAGGTGCCGATCCTGATACAGCCAGTTCAGCGCTACCTCGTGCGCCTGACCACGCTGGCGCAGCCCGGCCATCAGGCTGCCGGGGGCTTCATCGAGCAAAAACTCGCGCAGTAAGGTGACGTTGTCACTTAAGGCGATCAGCGGACAGCGCCACAGGGCGGGCTGGGCGTCGACCGCCAGCTGCAGTTCAGTGGTCTCGTCCAGGCGCAGCGGCGGCGCCAGCGGCGGAGCCTCGCCTGCGGCAAGCCCGGCGGCGAAACGGACCGCCAGCTCGCCGAGCGCCTCCAGCGACTGCGGCCCCTGCAGCCAGAGCTGCATCCGCCGGGCGACGTAATGGGTGTGGTGAAAATCGCGTAAGGCCGTCTGCAGCGCAGGGAGATCGCCCGCCAGCGCGTCGGCGCTGCCTACCTGAAAGCGGCGAAACGCCGCGGGCGCGCTGGCGGCGTGACGCACGGCGGCTTCCCGGCGCGACGGCTCATGCTGCTGGATAAGGCGGTACTCGGCGTCAATCACCGCCACTTCGCGCTGAATATCTTCCCTGAGCAGCCGCGGCGCCTGCAGCATCTCCTGTAGACGCGCGACACCGTCAGCCAGACCATCGGCGGCGACCTCGAAAAAGAACGCGCTATGGCGGGCCAGGGTGGTGGCATTCACGCTTCCGCCCTGGCGCTGCACCCAGCCCATCAGCCGGTCATCATCCCGGTAGCGCTCACCGCCGTAAAACAACAGGTGTTCCAGCAGGTGCGCCAGCCCGGGGAAGCGCGAGGGTTCGTGGTGGCTGCCGACGGCGACCCGCGCCAGGGCCGCCGCCCGTTCGGCCTGCGGCTGATGGACCAGGGTGGCCTGCAGGCCGCCCGGCAGCGTGACGGTGCGGGTCGCCAGCGTCATTACAGGTCCCGGGTTTTGTAGATCAGCTGCGAGCTGGCCCGGTTGCGGAACTGCAGCTGGCTGACTTTTATCTCGCTGCAGGCCGCTTCGCGCCGGGCGTCAAGGATTTTGTGATGATGCGGGGATTTGCTGCACACCGGGTCGGCGTTATCGGCGCTGCCGGTCAGCATAAAGGCCTGGCAGCGGCAGCCGCCGAAGTCTTTCTCTTTTTCATCACAGGAGCGGCACGGTTCCGGCATCCAGTCATACCCGCGGTAACGATTGAAGCCGAACGAGTCATACCAGATCGACTCCAGACTCTGCTCCAGCACTGACGGAAACGCCACCGGCAGCTGGCGCGCGCTGTGGCAAGGCAGGGCGGTGCCTTCCGGGGTGACGCTGAGGAAAATCGATCCCCAGCCGCCCATGCAGCCTTTCGGTCGCTCTTCGTAATAGTCCGGGGTGACAAACAGCAGGTTGGTGAGGTTGCCGCTGGCGGCCATTTTCTGCCGGTAGTCGGCGACCACCTGCTCGGCGCGGGCGATCTGCTCCCGGGTCGGCAGCAGCCCCTCGCGATTGAGGAACGCCCAACCGTAGAACTGGCAGGTGGCCAGCTCAACGTCATCCGCTTCCAGCTCAATGCACAGCGCGATAATTTTATCCAGCTGATCGATGTTGTGCCGGTGCAGAACGAAGTTGAGCACCATCGGATAGTCGCGCGCTTTCACCGCTCTGGCCATCGCCAGCTTCTGCTGGAAGGCTTTTTTGTTGCCGGCCAGCGCGGCGTTGAGCACTTCATCGCTGGCCTGGAAGCTAATCTGGATATGGTCCAGACCGGCCTCGCTGAAGGCGTCGAGTTTGCTCTCCGTCAGCCCTATCCCGGAGGTGATCAGGTTGGTATAAAACCCGAGGTCGCGCGCGGCGCGGATCAGCTCCGGCAGATCTTTACGGGTCAGCGGCTCGCCGCCGGAAAAGCCCAGCTGTACGCTGCCCATCGCCCGCGCCTGGCGAAAGACCTCGATCCATTGTTCGGTGGTCAGCTCTTTTTCCTGTTGGGCGAAGTCCAGCGGATTCGAACAGTAGGGGCACTGCAGCGGGCAGCGATAGGTTAGCTCCGCCAGCAGCCACAGCGGCGGATTGACGGCGGGTTTACGCTGGCTCACGGCAGGTGATCCACTTCTGTTGACAGGCTATCTGCAGGAACTCGATGACGTCGTCATCAACCCCCCCGGCTTCCGGGAAGCGGTCGTTGAGCATGGCGATAATCGCCGCGACGTCGCGCCGGCCATCCACCAGCTCGAGGATCGCCGCGGCGGTCTCATTGAGTTTGGCCATTCCCTCCGGATAGAGGATCACATGGCTCTCCTGGGCGGCTTCCCACTGCAGGCGGTAGCCGCGACGAAAGGCGACGATGGAGGTTTTTTGCATGGTTACACCAGTCGGGTCGTGTGCCAGGCCGCCTTGTCGGTGACCGTATGATAGGGCGGGCGCTGCAGGGCATAGGCCATGGTCATGGCGTCGAGCATCGACCATAAAATGTCGAGCTTAAACTGCAGGATCTCCAGCATCCGGTTCTGTTTTTCAGCGCTGTCGCAGTAGGCCTTCGCCAGCGCCAGGCCATGCTCAACGTCGCGGTTAGCCTGGCTCAGACGGCTGCGGAAGTAAAAATAGCCTTCCTCTTTGATCCACGGATAGTGCTGCGGCCAGCTGTCGAGGCGCGACTGATGGATCTGCGGGGCGAACAGCTCGGTCAGGGAGCTGCAGGCCGCCTCCTGCCAGCAGGCGCGACGGGCGAAGTTAAGATAGGCATCCACCGCGAAGCGCACGCCGGGCAGCACGTGGCGCTCGCTGAGCAGATCGTCGCGGCTCAGACCGACCGCTTCCCCCAGCCGCAGCCAGGCTTCAATCCCGCCGTCCTCGCCGTGGCTGCCATCGTGGTCGAGGATCCGCTGCACCCATTTGCGCCGGGTCTGCGCGTCCGGGCAGTTGGCCATGATCGCCGCGTCTTTCAGCGGGATAGTGGTCTGGTAATAAAACCGGTTCGCCACCCAGCCCTGAATTTGCTCGCGGGTCGCGTCGCCGTTATGCATGGCGATGTGGTAAGGGTGGTGAATATGGTAGAAGGCGCCTTTGGCCCGCAGGGCCGCTTCAAAGGCCTGCGGCGACAGCGTGTCGGTGATCAGCATGCGATATCCTGAAGGGTGATAGCCATCCCGTCCCAGCTCACTTCAATCCCCTGCTGCGTCAGCGCCTGACGCTGGGGAGAGCGCTCGTTAAGGATCGGGTTGGTGTTATTGATATGAATAAGAATTTTGCGTTTTGCCGGCAGGGAGGCCAGCAGGGCCATCATCCCGTGCTCATCGCCGAGCGCCAGGTGGCCCATATCGCGGCCGGTATTGCGCCCGACGCCAGCGGCCTGCAGTTCGTCATCCTGCCAGACGGTGCCATCGATCAGCAGACAGTCCGCTTTTTGCAGCCAGGGCAGAATGGTCTCATCCGGCTCACCGAGCCCCGGAGCATAGAACAGCGTCTGCCCGTTGCGGCGGTTTTCGATAAACAGCGCCACGTTATGGCCCGGCAGCGGCCGGTCGCGATACGGCGAATAGGGCGGCGCATTGCTGGCGATAGGCACCGCGGTAAACCGCAAATCAGGACAGGCGTCAACGGTAAAAGGCTGCTGCGGCGCGATGGGGTGATGCACCAGGCCGCCGTTCCAGTGGCGCAGCATGGTAAACACCGGGAAGCCGGTGGAGAGATCCTCATGGACCTCCGGGGTGCACCACACCTGGTGCGGGCAGCCTTCGCGCAGGCTGAGTAACCCGGTAGTGTGGTCGATCTGGCTGTCGGTGAGAATAATGCCGCCGATATGCGTTCCGCGCAGCACGCCGGTTTTATTTAACTCGGGCGTGTGGGCAATCTGCTGGCTGATATCCGGCGAGGCGTTGCACAGCACCCACTCTTGACCGTTATCGCTGACGATGATCGACGACTGGGTGCGGGCGCTGGCCTGGATCGTGCCGTCGCGCAGACCCTGACAGTTGGCGCAGTTGCAGTTCCATTGCGGGAAACCGCCGCCGGCGGCGGAACCGAGGACTTTAATGAACATGAAGACGGACCGGGTAATGAAAAAAGAGGCCCGCGCGAACGGCGGGCGGGGCGATTAGCGGTTAGAAATGTACAGCGTCACTTCCAGACCGAGACGTAAATCGATAAAAGCAGGTTTCTTCCACATGTTTTGTTCCTCTTAAAAATGACGACAGGCCTCACGGATAATGCAGGATCTGTGACGGCCGCCGCATATTGCGCTTCACCGGGAGAGAGATCAACCCGGAATCTGTAAGGAATTAACTTTATGTTTACAATATAACCTATTGTTGCCAAACATTTTTTAATACCCGCAGCCAGTTACGCCACAGCAGCTTATCCAGCACCAATTGATCATAGCCGCTGTCACGCAAGGCATTGATAAGCCGCGGTAAGCCGGCCACATCCCACAGCGCGTCCGGCAGGGTGACGCCGTCAAAATCCGAGCCAAGGGCCACATGATCCTCACCCATTATGTTAATAAGATAGTCGATATGCCGGATGATGGTGGCGAAGGGCGTGTCGCTATCGCGCCGTCCGTCGGCGCGCAGGAAGGCGTTGCCGAAATTAACGCCCACTACGCCGCCGCTGTCGCGGATCGCCCGCAGTTGCCGATCGGTCAGGTTGCGCGGCTGCGGGCACAGGGCGTGGGCATTGGAGTGGGTGGCCACCAGCGGGGCGGTGGAGTGACGGGCGGTATCCCAAAAGGCCTGTTCATTCATGTGCGAAACATCGATCTGCATCTTCAGGGCGTTGGCCTGAGCAATGAGCGCAATGCCCTCGCCGGTAAGACCCGGCCCGCTGTCCGGACTGCCGGGAAAGGCGCCGGTGACCCCGCAGCCGAAGCGATTGGCGATGTTCCAGAACGGACCAATGCTGCGCACCCCGGCGCGATAAAAGTCCTGCAGATCTTCGCCCTGGGCGTCGAACCCGCCGGCGCCTTCGATGTGCGCCACCATCGCCAGCGCATTATCCTGACGGCAGCGTTCGATATCCTCCGCGCTCAGGCACAGCCGCGCGCGGCTGGCGTCATGGGCGCAAATCGCCTTGAGGATAGCCAGCTGCTGCCAGAGGATCGTTAATGGGTCCCACGCCTGACTGGCGTACTGGGGCGCCACGCGGGCGATATACTCCTGCGGCGGTACAAAGAGGGCGAACAGGCCGCCGGCCAGACCGCCCTGGCGAATACGCGGATAATCGAGGTGGCCGTTCTCTATCCCGGCAAAGAAAGCGTTCACCGGATCCTCGCGATGGTGAAGCCAGAGATTCAGCAGCAGGTCATTGTGACCATCAAAAATCGCCACAGCGGGCTCCTGGGTTATCAGGTGGTAAAAATGGCTGTCACGGTAGCGGATTTATGCCCGGGGGCAAGCAGAAATTCACAAGCCAGCAACAATTGCCAACATTGATTATGTATCACACTGTATCCCGCGGCGGATCGCTGACATGAAGAGATAAAAACGGCCCCGGTCGGGCACACGGCGGATACAAATTTCCGCTTAACTGGTTACGTACTCTCTTGATGACGATGAAAGGTGACATAGCGATGAACAGATTATCCCTGATCCGGTATACCAGCGCCGCGGCGCTGGGGTTATCCACCCTGTGGTCCGCCGCCGTTTGCGCCGCTGAAGACGCGGGGGCGTTCGACAAGATCCACCAGATCCACGCCGGCGATCTGAATATTGGCTACGTGGATATCGGCCCGCGCGACGGCCAGCCGGTGATTCTGCTGCACGGCTGGCCCTACGATATTCAGAGCTATGCCCAGGTGGCGCCAGCTTTAGCGCAGAAGGGCTACCGGGTGATTGTGCCGTATCTGCGCGGCTACGGCACCACCCGTTTCCTCTCCGCCAGCACGCCGCGTAACGGTCAGCCGTCGGCGATGGCGGCCGATATTGTCCATCTGATGGATGCCCTGAACATCAGGCAGGCGGATCTGGCCGGCTTTGACTGGGGGGCGCGCACGGCGGATATCGTCGCCGCGCTGTGGCCGCAGCGGGTAAAATCCCTGGTCTCGGTGAGCGGGTATCTGATCAGCAGTCAGCAGATTGGCGAAAAACCGCTGCCGCCGCAGGCGGAGCTGTCGTGGTGGTATCAGTTCTATTTTGCCACTCCGCGCGGGGAAGCCGGTTACCGGCAGAACACCCATGACTTTGCGAAATTTATCTGGCATCAGGCGTCGCCGCAGTGGCAATTCAGCGACGCAACCTTTGCCAAAACCGCCCGGGCGCTGGATAACCCGGACCACGTGGCGATCACCATCAGCAACTACCGCTGGCGCCTGGGGCTGGAGAAGGGAGAAGCGAAGTATGCCAGCTATGAACAACGGCTGGCGGCGCTGCCGCCGATTACGGTGCCCACCATCACTCTGGAAGGGGCGAATAACGGCGCGCCGCATTCGGCTCCCGCCAGCTACCGGGCCAAATTTACCGGTAAATATGAGCACCGGGATCTGCAGGGGCCGGTGGGCCATAACCCGCCGCAGGAGGACCCGACGGCGTTTGTGCAGGCGGTGGTGGACGCCGATCGTTTGTAACCCGCGCCTTGCCGGCGGCGCGACGTTGCGCTTCCGGCAACACGGCTTATGCTTGTGAAGAGTCTATTTTGCCGCAGGAGCAGCCTTTGGAGCGTATTGACCACATCCTGGTCGTCGATGACGACCGCGACATCCGGGAACTGATTGTCGACTATCTGGAAAAATCGGGATACCGCGCCAGCGGCGCGGCGAACGGCAAAGCCATGTGGTCGGTGCTCAAAAACCATCAAATCGACCTGATTGTGCTGGATATCATGATGCCGGGCGAGGATGGCTTAACGCTCTGTCGCCAGCTGCGCGCAAACCCGCAACAGGATATCCCGGTGCTGATGCTCACCGCCCGCACCGACGACAGCGACCGGATCCTCGGCCTTGAGATGGGGGCTGACGACTATCTGGTGAAGCCCTTTGTGGCCCGCGAACTGCTGGCGCGCATCAAAGCCATTTTACGCCGCACCCGGGCGCTGCCGCCCAACCTGCAGATCACTGAGGCGGGCAGGCTGATCGCGTTTGGCGACTGGCTGCTCGATACCGCCGCCCGCCATCTGCTGGACGACAGCGGGGCGATTGTCGCCCTCAGCGGGGCGGAGTATCGACTGCTGCGGGTGTTTCTCGACCATCCCCAGCGGGTGCTGAACCGCGATCAGCTGCTCAATCTGACCCAGGGACGCGACGCCGAACTGTTTGAACGGTCAATCGACCTGCTGGTGAGCCGGCTGCGTCAGCGCCTGCGGGAGGATGCCCGGGAGCCGGCCTACATTAAGACGGTGCGTAGTGAAGGCTATGTGCTGTCGGTCCCGGTCTCCATCCGCGAGAGGCATGAATGAGGTTCTGGCCCGCCTCGCTGCAGTCGAGGCTGATGGCGCTGCTGTTTCTGGCGCTGCTGCTGGCGAATACCTTAACCCTGTCGCTGCTGTTTTATGAGCGTATGAGCAGCGCCCGCAGCGTGATGCTGGGCAATCTGGCCTCTGATGTCGCCACCAGCGTGGCGATCCTCGACCGTCTGCCGCCCGCTGAACGCCCGCAGTGGCTGCCGAAGCTGGCGCGCGGCAACTACCGCTATCAGCTGGACGCCGGCGAGCGCGGCGACTACCCGGACAGCTGGCGCGCCCGGGACGCGGCGCGCTCCCTGCAGGAGGCGTTGAGCGCCCAGTATCCGGTGAGTATTGTGGCGATCCCCGGTCCGCGGCAGCATATCCAGGCCCATATTACCCTCCACGATGGCGCCCCCTTAACCCTCGACCTGTGGCCGAAACTACCGCCCATCGCCCGCTGGCTGCCGGTGGTGCTGATCGCTCAGTTTGTCCTCCTGCTGGCCTGCGCCTGGTACGCGGTTCGCCAGGTACTGCAGCCCATCACTCGCTTTACCCATGCGGTGAATGCGCTTGAGCCGGCCAGCGACACGGCGGGAACCATGGCCGAGCAGGGGCCGGAGGAGGTGCGCCGTGCCGCCCGCGCGTTTAACGCGATGCAGACCCGCATCCACGATCATCTGCAGGAGCGGGCGCGGATCCTCGCCGCCATCTCCCACGATCTGCAAACCCCGATTACCCGGATGAAGCTGCGGGTGGAGATGGCCGACCAGCCTGAACTGCGCGACAAACTGCTGCAGGATCTCGACAATATGACCCGCCTGGTGCGCGAAGGTATCGCCTTCGCTCGCACTTCGCAGCCGCTGGAGGAGGCGCGCCAGCGGCTGAACCTTGACGCCTTTCTCGACAGCATCGCCTGCGATTATGCCGATGTCGGCCGGCCGGTGCGGTTTTGCCCCGAGGCGCGCGCCGGAGTGGTGTGGATCCCACCGCAGGCCCTGCGCCGGGTGATGACCAACCTTATCGATAACGGGCTGAAATTCGGCGCCACGGTAACGGTCGCCCTGAACCGCGACGCCGCCGGGGATATCATCATTCATGTGCTGGATGAGGGGCCGGGGATCCCTGAGGCGTCGCTGCAGGCGGTGCTACAGCCCTTTTTTCGCCTGGAGGACTCGCGCAATCGCGATACCGGCGGCACCGGCCTGGGGCTGGCGATCGCCGCGCAGCTGGTCAGCCAGATGAACGGCACGCTGCGCCTGGCCAATCGCCCGCAGGGCGGTCTGGATGCCAGCGTGCGTCTCGCCGCGCAGGGATTGTATCCTGCTGTATCACCGGCGCAGCTAGAAAACTAAGCCGACAATTCTCCCGCTTTCCCGACACATCCGCCCTACATCCCCTTGCTGTAATGTCGTGGCTGCCACCTTCGGCAGCGATGGCATAATGAGGAGAAGGCGATGTCGATATTCATTGCATTTTTGGGCGGGATGTTAACCCTGCTAAGCCCCTGCACGCTGCCGGTGATCCCGCTGCTGTTCGCCAGCGTCCGGGGCCGCCGGGGGCAACTGGCGATCATGCTGGCGGGCATGGCGCTGATGTTCGGCGCTGTGTCGTGGCTGGTGACGGTCGCCAGCGGTTGGGTCGTGAATCTGACGCTGGCTGGGCGCGGCCTGGCGCTGGCGTTCTTCGCCCTTGTCGGGCTGAGCCTGCTTTCGCCGCGCGTCGCGCAGCGGCTGACGTCACCCCTGGTGGCGCTGGGGAATCAGCTTAACGACGCCAGCTCACGCCAGCGCGGCTGGATCGGTTCGCTGCTGGCCGGGCTGGCGGTGGGTCTGCTGTGGGCGCCGTGCGCCGGGCCGGTACTGGGGGCGATACTGAGCCTGGGCTTTGTGCATCCGGGCCAGGCGACCACCGGCGGGTTGCTGTTAGCCTACGGCGGCGGCGGGGCGCTGATGTTATTCCTGCTCGGGTGGTGCGGCGCGGCGTTGATTGCCCGTCTGCGTCGCGGGCTGGCGTTCGGCGAACGGCTGCGCCGGCTGGCGGGGGTAGCGATGCTGGCCTCGGTGGCGCTGATCGCCAGCGGCGGCGACCGCTATTTGCAAAGCGCGGGAGGATGGAGTCAGGCGCTGGAGCAGCGGCTGGCCGCCCGTCTGCCGCAGCCAACGCAGAAAACGGTTCTGCAACCGATCGCGACGCCCGAGCCCAGCAGCGCGATGCCTTCGCTGGCGGGGGGCAGCGCATGGCTCAATAGCCCGGCGTTAACCCCGGAGCGTCTGAAAGGCAAAGTGGTGCTGGTGGACTTCTGGACCCGGGAGTGCATCAACTGTCAGCATACCCTGCCTTACGTGCGCGACTGGGCGAACAAATACCGCGCGGCCGGGCTGGTGGTGATTGGCGTTCATACCCCGGAATATCCCTGGGAGCGTTCGCTACCGCTGCTGCGCGAGGCGGTGAAGGCGTGGCGGATAACCTACCCGGTGGTGGCGGATAATGAGTACGCCATCTGGAACGCCTTCGGCAATCAGTACTGGCCGGCGCATTACATTTTCGACGCACGTGGGCAACTGCGCTATACCGCCTTCGGCGAAGGGGATTATGCCCGCCAGGAGCAGGTGATCCAGCAGCTGCTGCAGGAGAGCAAAGCCTGACCCGCGGACGCCGGTAACTGCCGGACGGTTCCCTTTATCCCTTATGCCCATTGCCGGGCGGCGCTGCGCTTGCCCGGCCTACAGGAGCGCGCAGGGAGAATGTAGGCCCGGTAAGGCGCAGCCGCCACCGGGCGTTGAAACGGGAAGGGTGCTGGATGCCTGTTGCCGGGCGGCGCTACGCTTGCCCGGCCTACAGGAGTGCGCAGGGAGAATGTAGGCCCGGTAAGGCGCAGCCGCCACCGGGCATTGAAACGGGAAGGGTGCTGGATGCCTGTTGCCGGGCGGCGCTGCGCTTGCCAGGCCTACAGGAGTGCGCAGGGAGAATGTAGGCCCGGTAAGGCGCAGCCGCCACCGGGCATTGAAACGGGAAGGGTGCTGGATGCCTGTTGCCGGGCGGCGCTGCGCTTGCCAGGCCTACAGGAGTGCGCAGGGAGAATGTAGGCCCGGTAAGGCGCAGCCGCCACCGGGCATCGAAGCTGGAACGGTGCTGGATGCTCATTGCCGGGCGGCGCTACGCTTGCCCGGCCTACAGGAGTGCGCAGGGAGAATGTAGGCCCGGTAAGGCGCAGCCGCCACCGGGC
>NZ_JBEAHS010000040.1:0-95506 GCF_040062505.1 Klebsiella sp. JN_Kp127 | reverse complement strand
ACCCGGCGGCTTGCTTGCCGTTGTTCCGTGTCAGTGGAGGCGCATTATAGGGAGTTCTGAGACGTTGACAAGCCCTGTTTTCAAAAAATTATTCAACCGTCTCTTTTTTGTGCAAAACGCCGTTAAAGCGGTAATTTTTCCAGCGTCGAGAAGCCATAGCGATGCAAAACGGGTAAAAGTTGTTCCGTTTCTGCCGTCAACGCCATGCAGAATGCTTTATTCTCGTCGCTGGACTTCGCGTCCGGCGCTTCATGCTCTAACAGCCAGGCGGTGCGACGGGCAATCGCCGCGCCGGAATCGATCAGCCGCGTGCCCTCGGGCAGAACGTGCTGCAGCTCCTCCTGTAAAAGAGGAAAGTGGGTGCAGCCCAGCACCACCGTATCCGGCGGCTCCTGCATCCGCAGCCACGGGCGCAGGATACGGCGCAGTTCTTCTAACGGCACAGGCTCGCCGTGCAGCTTCGCTTCCGCCAGCTCCACCAGCTCCGCCGACCCCAGCATTTCAATCCGACATTCATTGGCAAAGCGGTCGATCAGCTCACGGGTATAAGGACGCTTTACGGTGCCGCGCGTCGCCAGCAGGCCGACAATGCCGTTCGCCGTTAAGCGGGCGGCGGGCTTGATCGCCGGCACCACGCCGACAACGGGGAAGGCGAACTTTTCACGCAGAGCAGGCAGGGAGACGGTACTGGCGGTATTGCAGGCGATCACCGCCAGCGCCAGGGGATAACGCTGCTGGACAGCGGTGACGATTTCCACAACGCGCTCAACGATAAACTCCTCGCTCTTCTCGCCATAGGGGAAGGCAACGTTATCGAAAGCATAGATGTAATGCAGATTCGGCAGCAGCTGCCGAATCTCATTATAAACCGACAACCCACCGACGCCGGAATCAAACACCAGCACGGTGGGACGTGGATCAGAAGGTGTAGCTGCCAGACAAGGTGTATTCCCGTCCTGCAGATTGGTAGCCATAAACTGTCTCGTAATCTTTATCGAACAGGTTGGCTATTTTACCACGAACTGTCAGGTGTGAGGTGACGGGATACGATAAACCGACATCCCAGAGGCTCAACCCACCCATATTGACGGTACGCGAGTTGTCGTAATCATAATCGTAGCGCTTGCCGATGTAGTGATACGTCACATCCCACCCCAGATCGTAGACCTGGCCGTTCAGCTCGTATTTCACCTGCTGCTTCGCCCGGCGATAGAGGATCTTGTTAGTTTCATCATCGCGAGGGTCAACATACTGCAGCGTCAGATGGTGCTCCACCGGCCCTGTGGTGACATTCCCTGTCCACTCCAGCCCCTTGATTGTCGCAGACTTGACGTTGTAATAGGCGTTGTTGTCGTAATCGATGAGGTTTTGAATCTCATAGCGATACGCGGAGAGACGCCAGTCGACCGGCCCCGTCAACCCTTCGAGGCCCGCTTCCCACTGCTTCGACTCCTCTGGCTTCAGGTTCGGGTTAGAGGCGATGCCAAAACGTTCTGCGCCGTACTGCTGTCCGAGGGAGGGGGCGAGGAATCCTGTACCGTACGAGAGCGTTGTCCGATAACCCTCGATAAATTCCCAGCCTGCCGCCGTCTGCCAGGTACCGTGCCAGCCAAACTGCTCGTCATGATCCTCACGGCCGGAAGCTTCCAGCGTCACGCTGTCAATCTGCTGCTGGCCCGTCAGATAAAGACCGGTGGTATCGCGCTTATACACGTCGGTACTGGTCGTTCCGCTGGATTTCAGCTTCTCCTGTTTCCAGTCTACGCCACCGCTCACTGCGCCATGGCCCACCACAACATTATTTCCCCATTGGATATAGCGTTGTTCCATATCATCCAGGGTGGTGCCCGCGGCATAGCGGCCAGCGTCGCTGCTGTAGTTGTAATCTTTAATACGCTGATAGTTCGCAATCAGCTGGGAGGAGTAAATTCCGGAATGGTAGTGCAGACCGGTGTCCCAGGATTGGGTATAGGACTGATCTTCATCGTTTCCACCTGCGTAGCCCCAGTTACCCTGGTCATAGTCAGCATTGGCGGAATAACCATAGCCGCGGAAGAACCCCGAGAAGTTGTCATCGAACTGATGCTGTACCCCGCCCCATAGCATTTTATTGCGGTAGCCGTCGCGATCGCTGTCGCCGCTATAAGAGGAGTTCGGCTGGACGTTAAACCCTTTGGTGGTCTGATAGGCGCCGGCAGCGGTAACCAGCGTATCGCCAAACCGCTTGTTAAAGGCGCCATCGTAGGACTGATAGCCGTTCGTTCCCGCGCCGGCGTTGATCTGCGAACGCTCAGCATCGGTCATGGTGATGATGTTCACCACCCCGCCGATCGCCCCGGAGCCGTACACCGCGGAGCGCGGGCCGCGGATGTATTCCACCCGCTGGACCAGAGAGATAGGGATCTGACTGATATCCACGCCGTTGGAGATCCCCGGACGCGCCATCGGCACACCGTCGATCAGCACCAGCACGTGGCGAGCCTCCGTCCCCCGAACATACAGCGAAGCGCTCTGCCCCATGCCGCCGTTGCGGGCAATATCGACGCCGGGAAGACGACGCATGACATCGTTTAAATCTTTGGACTGCCAGCGGTCGATGTCATCGCGCGTCACTATATCGGTCGGCGCCAGCACGGTATTGACCGGCTGTTGAAAACGGTTTGCTGTCACCACCAACGTGTCTGAATTGCTGTCCTGCGCCCAGCCGGAAAATGCCGTGACGGATAAGGCCGTCATCAGCGAAGCTTTTTTAATCATTGTAAAAGCATCCGAAACAGAAAAAGGATGCCGCAGGTTTTATCAGTTGCTCGCGACGATAAAACCCAGTGCGACGTATTCCGGCAGGTCTTCGGGCTTGGAGGCTGTTTCAAGAAATAATGACTTCCCACGGCTAACCGCAGTGTCTGCACCGAGTGCGCTCATTTCTCACCTTCCTTACCGCTGCGCGTCAGCCCCAGATTTCCACTGGGTTCCCTTTTAACTCACAGGACCGGTAGGCGAATGCTACAATCAGAAACATATAGATGTCCAGACTGCTAATTATATTTCCCGCGGCATTCGAGGCTGGACATCCCCGGCGCTTTCCCTACAATCCCCGCGTACTTATTTTATTCAGGATACATCATGACCCCCGAACACCTTCCTACCGAACAATACGAAGCGCAGCTGGCAGAAAAAGTCGTCCGTTTGCAAACCATGATGGCGCCTTTCGCCGCGCCGGTTCCGGAAGTGTTTCGTTCGCCGGTCAGCCACTACCGTATGCGCGCCGAGTTCCGTCTGTGGCACGATGGCGACGACCTGTACCATATTATTTTCGATCAGCAGACCCGGTCGCGGATTCGCGTTGACAGCTTCCCGGCCGCCAGCGCGCTCATCAATCAGCTGATGACCGCCATGCTGGAGGGCGTGCGCAACAATCCCGTGCTGCGCCATAAGCTGTTTCAGATTGACTATCTGACCACCCTCAGCAACCAGGCGGTCGTCTCGCTGCTGTATCATAAAAAGCTCGATGATGCCTGGCGTGAGCAAGCGGAGGCGCTGCGTGACGCCCTGCGAGCCCAGGGGCTCAATGTGCATCTGATTGGTCGGGCGACTAAAACTAAAATCGAGCTCGATCAGGATTATATAGATGAACGCCTGCCGGTTGGCGGTCGGGAGATGATCTACCGTCAGGTGGAAAACAGCTTTACCCAACCGAACGCGGCCATGAACATTCAGATGCTGGAGTGGGCGCTGGATGTCACCAAAGGGGCGACCGGCGACCTGCTGGAATTGTACTGCGGCAACGGTAACTTCTCGCTGGCGCTGGCGCGTAATTTCGATCGCGTACTGGCCACTGAAATCGCCAAACCGTCGGTGGCGGCGGCGCAGTACAACATCGCCGCCAACCATATCGACAACGTGCAGATTATCCGCATGGCGGCTGAAGAGTTTACTCAGGCGATGAACGGCGTGCGTGAGTTCAACCGGCTGCAGGGTATCGATCTGCAAAGCTATCAGTGCGAGACTATTTTCGTCGATCCGCCGCGTAGCGGGCTGGACAGTGAAACGGAGAAAATGGTGCAGGCCTATCCGCGCATACTGTACATTTCGTGCAACCCGGAAACGCTGTGCCGTAATCTGGAAACGCTAAGTCAGACGCACAACGTTACCCGGCTGGCGCTGTTCGACCAGTTCCCGTATACCCATCACATGGAGTGCGGCGTTCTGCTGACCCGGAAATAGGCCAAAAAAAACCGGCAACGTCATATTGCCGGTTTTTTATCACTGGCGGCTTATTCAGCGGCGGTATTTTTGCGGTTACGCATCTTGTAGCCAATCCAGAAGACCATCGCGACGGACAGAACGGCCGGGAAGAAGTTAGAGCCGATATCCGGGTACTCCGCACGCACGACGGTGCTGTACAACAGCACCCCGAGAATAAAAAAGGCGGCGGCCAGGCCCGGTAGCCCGACGGGCATACTGCGATTCTGATAGCGCTGATGCAGACAGTAGACCGTCAGCAGCAGGGATAAGATGGGGAAGACGGAAAACGGAACTATCGAACTGAACAGCGCCGCAAAGGCGCCATTAATAGATAACCCGGCAATCAGCGCCAGCAGCAGCGTACCTTTATCTTGAACTGAGTGTTTCATTGCTCGTCCTTCACGTTATTCGGAATGATGTGACATTTTTTCTTGTTCACGGCGATACCAGTAATACGCGCCTTTAGAGATCATTCTGAGCTGCAGTACCAACCGTTCTTCCAGCTGTCGGCGCTGTTCAGGGCCGACATCCAGCGCTTCCGCGCCAGCGCTAAAAACGATGGTGACCATAGCTTCAGCCTGCGCTTCGGTAAAGGCGCGCGGCATATGGTTTTCGAGTTCTAAATAGTCGGCGAGTTCCGCAATAAAATGCTGGATTTCGCGTGCGACGGCGGCGCGAAACGCCGCAGACGTTCCCGAGCGCTCGCGCAGCAGCAGGCGGAAAGCGTTCGGGTTGTTACCGATAAACTCCATAAAGGTTGAGACCGAGGTGCGGATCACGCTGCCGCCTTTGGCAATCCGCTGGCGCGCCTGGCGCATCAGCTGGCGCAGCATCAGTCCGCTCTCATCGACCATCGTCAGGCCTAACTCATCGACATCGCGAAAATGACGATAAAAGGACGTCGGCGCGATCCCTGCTTCCCGCGCCACTTCACGCAAGCTCAGGCTGGCGAAACTCCGCTCAGCGCTAAGTTGGCTGAATGCCGCTTCCACCAGCGAACGGCGGGTTTTTTCTTTTTGTTGTGCTCTTACGCCCATCACGATGTATGAATCCTTCCAATAGCCCTGCTGGCACTATACCAGAGATTAAAACTAATCGGTTTGCCCTGGATTGTGAATGATTGTTTACGAGCCGTTTCTGCTTTTATGCCGCAAAAAAGCACAACGATAATTGGGTTAAAGCGCAGCGAATGTTATCATCGTGTTTATTTTATGTATAAAACAGGTGAGTAATGCCATGTCACACTCTTGGGATTATGATGCAATAGTGATTGGTTCCGGTCCTGGCGGCGAAGGCGCCGCCATGGGACTGGTGAAACAGGGAGCACGCGTTGCCGTCATCGAGCGCTACCATAATGTCGGCGGCGGTTGCACCCACTGGGGCACCATCCCGTCGAAAGCCCTCCGCCATGCCGTCAGCCGTATTATCGAGTTTAACCAAAACCCCCTCTACAGCGACCACTCCCGCCTTCTTCGCTCTTCTTTCGCCGACATCCTTAACCATGCCGACAGCGTCATCAACCAGCAGACTCATATGCGCCAGGGATTCTATGAGCGCAACCACTGTGAAATTCTGCAGGGCAATGCCCACTTCGTTGATGAGCATACTCTGGCGCTGGAGTGCCATGACGGCACGGTCGAGACGGTGACCGCGGAGAAATTCGTTATCGCCTGCGGATCTCGCCCCTATCATCCGGCGGATGTCGATTTCCACCACCCGCGCATCTATGACAGCGATTCGATTCTCAGCCTGCAGCATGAGCCGCGCCATGTGATCATTTACGGCGCCGGGGTAATCGGTTGTGAATATGCGTCGATCTTCCGCGGCATGGAGGTGAAGGTCGATCTGATCAACACCCGCGATCGTCTGCTGGCCTTCCTCGATCAGGAGATGTCAGATTCGCTCTCCTATCACTTCTGGAACAGCGGCGTGGTCATTCGCCACAACGAGGAGTACGAAAAGATTGAAGGCGTTGATGACGGCGTCATCATGCATCTGAAATCCGGCAAAAAGCTCAAAGCGGACTGCCTGCTGTACGCCAACGGCCGCACCGGCAATACCGACACTCTGGCGCTGGAAAACATCGGTCTGCAGACCGACAGTCGCGGCCAACTGAAGGTCAACAGCATGTACCAGACCGCCCTTCCGCACATTTATGCGGTTGGGGATGTCATCGGCTATCCGAGCCTCGCCTCCGCGGCGTACGATCAAGGACGCATTGCCGCCCAGGCGCTGGTGAAAGGCGAAGCCTCAGCGCATCTGATTGAAGATATCCCGACCGGGATCTACACCATTCCGGAAATCAGCTCCGTCGGGAAAACCGAGCAGCAGCTGACGGCGATGAAAGTGCCGTATGAGGTGGGTCGCGCTCAGTTTAAACACCTGGCGCGGGCGCAAATCGTTGGCATGAGCGTGGGAACCCTGAAGATCCTGTTCCACCGGGAGACCAAGGAGATCCTCGGCATTCACTGCTTTGGCGAACGCGCAGCCGAAATCATTCACATCGGCCAGGCGATCATGGAGCAGAAAGGTGGTGGTAACACCATTGAGTACTTCGTCAACACCACCTTTAACTACCCGACCATGGCGGAAGCGTACCGGGTTGCCGCGCTGAACGGCTTAAACCGCCTGTTTTAACGCCTTGTCGAAATGGCCATCCATCGTGCCGCGGATGGCCTCCGCCAGATGTTCATAGCGGCTGCGCAGCGGTGAGCCCGGACGGTAAACCAGACCGATGGTGCGTCTTGGCTCTGGCTTAATGCACGGCAGGTAGACCACGCCATCGCGTTTTCTTTCCTGCGGCACTGCCAGCGCAGGCAGCAGGGTAATACCGCTGCCTGCCGCCACCATATTGCGCAGCGTTTCCAGGCTGGTCGCGCGGAAGTGGGTATCCTCATCCGCCCCCGCTTCAAAGCAGAAGCCCATCGCCTGATCGCGCAGGCAGTGGCCATCCTCCAGCATCAGCAGCTTTTCACCGGCCAGATCCGACATCGGCACCCGGTCGCGGTTTGCCCACGGATGATCTTCATAGATAGCCAGCATCATCGGCTCATCGAACAGCGGCACCTCGATAAAGGCCTCGCTCTCTTTGACCAGCGCCAGGATGGCGCAGTCGAGCTTACCGCTGTCGAGCTGAGCCAACAGCTGATGGGTCTGCGCTTCGTGCAGATACATTTCCAGCTTCGGGAAGGTCTGATGCAGCATCGGAATGATGTGCGGTAGCAGGTACGGGCCAATTGTCGGGATCAAGCCGATATGCAGCGGCCCGGACATGGTTTCCCCTTGTTGGCTTGCCATCTCCTTGAGCACTTTTACTTCGCGTAACACGGTACGCGCCTGATCCACCAGCAACAGCCCCGCCTGGGTAAACAGAACCTTACGGCTGGTGCGCTCCAGCAGCATGACGCCAAGCTCATCCTCCAGCTTGCGGATCTGTCCGCTGAGCGTCGGTTGGCTCACATGGCATGAGTCAGCCGCCCGCCGGAAGTGGCGGTGTTCGGCGAGCGCTACCAGGTATTCAAGATCGCGAATATTCATTATTCATCCTCCATCGCCACGATAGTCCATGGCGATAGATAGCATAGCAACGAACGATTATCCCTATCAAGTTTTCTGTTCAATAATACGCCCATAAAGACGGTGAACCTGTGAAAACCACTGACCCGTCACACTGTTTCTCTACCCAAACAACTAAAGCCAACGTGAACTTTTGCGGACCTTGCGTCCGCTTTTTTTTTGCATAAAAAACCCGGCGTCGCTGGGCTCGGCCGGGTCAGGGAAGACAGATATCTGTGGATTAACTCAGACGGGCCTTCGCCTCGCCGATAGCCTGCGCCACCTGCTGCGGCGAGACGCCGCCTTTTGCCGCGCGTTTATCAAGGCAGGACTGCAGCGACAGGATCGGATAAACATCGTCCGCAATCACCGGGCTGAATTTCTGCAGGTCGGCCAGGGCCAGCGCTTCCAGCGGTTTCCCTTGCGCAATGGCTTCCACCACCGCTTCACCGACAATATGGTGCGCCTCGCGGAACGGTACGCCTTTCGCCACCAGATAATCCGCCAGCTCAGTGGCGTTGGCATAGCCCTGCTGCGCCGCTTCCGCACAGCGCGGACGTTTCACCTGGATGCCATCCAGCACCAGGGTCGCCATATGCAGGCAGTCGAGCCAGGTATCCAGAGCGTCGAAAAGTCCCTCTTTATCTTCCTGCATATCTTTGTTGTAGGCCAGCGGCAGCCCTTTCAGGGTCATCATCATGCCGGTCAGCGCGCCCTGCACGCGGCCGCATTTGCCACGGATAAGCTCCAGGGCGTCCGGGTTTTTCTTCTGCGGCATCAGCGAGGAGCCTGAGGTTACGCGGTCGGAAAGCTCGACGAAATTCGCTTCGCCAGAGTTAAAGAAAATCAGATCTTCCGCAAAGCGCGACAGATGGACCATGCCGATAGAGGCATCGGAAAGCAGCTCCAGAACATGGTCGCGGTCGGACACGCTGTCGAGGCTGTTGCGGGTGGCGGAGGCAAAGCCCAGCCAGCCGGCCAGCTGCTCGCGGTCGATTTCATACGCCGTCCCCGCCAGCGCGCCGCAGCCCAGCGGGCTAACGTCGAGGCGCTTCAGCGCGTCCTGCAGGCGGCTTTCATCGCGCGCCAGCATTTCGACATAGGCCAGACACCAGTGCGCGAACGTCACCGGTTGGGCGCGCTGCAGGTGGGTGTACCCCGGCATCACCGCGTCCTGGTTCTGCTGGGCCGTCTCCACCAGCGCGCTCTGCAGCTGGCGGTTCGCCGACAGCAGTTCGACAACGGTATCTTTGCACCACAGTTTAAGATCGGTAGCGACCTGGTCGTTACGGCTGCGGCCGGTATGCAGTTTCTTGCCCAACTGGCCCACTTTGTCGATCAGTTTGCCTTCCACCCAGCTGTGAATATCTTCAGCATCGCTGGCGAGGATTTGCTGCGGATTGGCGCGCACCTCTTCCAGTAGCACGTTCAGCGCTTCTTCCAGCTGCTGTTGTTCATCGGCACTCAGTACGCCGACCGTTACCAGCGCTTTCGACCAGGCGACAGAGCCAACGATATCCTGCTCCGCCAGACGATAGTCGAAGCGCAACGAGTCGTTGAACTGTTTGAACCGTTGATCTGCTGCCTGTGTAAAACGCCCGCCCCAAAGTGCCATAACATGCTTCCTTTATTCGTTAGTTCCGCCGGTGGCGTTGTGCCTCCCCGGCCTACGGTCTTGTAAGCCCGGCAGACAACGCGCCGCCGGGCATGAAATCTTAAGCCAGAATACGTGTGCCGATAGGCGTGCCGTTAAACAACGCCGGCAGCTGCTCGGCGTGACGCCAGGAGGCGATATCCACCGGACGGCCCAGAGCACGCGCCGCGTCGAGGGCCGCATTCACTTTGACAATCATGCCGTCAGTGATAATCCCCTGCTCGATCAGCTGCTCCGCTTTCTCGGCGGTCATCTCGGCAATACGCTGCCCTTTACCGTCGAGGATACCGCTGACGTCAGACAGCAGGATCAGATCCGCCCCCAGGGTAGCCGCCAGCGCCGTCGCCGCCTGGTCAGCATTGACGTTCATCAGCTGGCCCTCGTCGGTCACGCCGATAGAGCTCACCACCGGCAGGTAACCGCCCGCCAGCAGGGTGTTGATCAGCGTCGGAGAGCCCGGCTGCGCCAGCCCGACATGGCCCAGCTCAGCATCCAGCTGTGTCACCTTCACGCTATCGCCATCGCCGAGGAACAGGCCGACAGAGGCCAGACCGTGCTTTTTCGCCCACGCCAGCAGCGTCTTGTTGGCGGTTCCCGCCAGCGCGCCGGTGATGATGTCGATTTGCTCAGCCGGCGTCACCCGCAGACCATTTTTCTTCTGCACCGGCAGGTTGAGCTGCTTCATCAGCTCATCCACCACGCAGCCGCCGCCATGGACGATAATCAGCGGACGCTGGTGCGCTTCACGGTAATTGACCAGCGCGGTAAACAGACGCTCCAGCGCTTCTTCGCTATCGAGTAATACGCCGCCGAGTTTGATAATTAATGGGTTCATCATCACACCTTAAATAAGAGACTGCGTCTCAGCGAAGCCGAAACGAATATTCGCGCACTGCACCGCCTGCGCTGCGGCGCCTTTCAGCAGGTTATCTTCTGCCGCGACGACGATGAGATGGTCGTCCTGCACGGCAAAACCGATATCACAGAATGGCAGACCTTCGACGCTTTTCAATGCGGGCACGCCTTTATCATATAAACGTACCAGCGGTTTATCGGCGTAAGCCTGCTGGTAAACCGCCGCGATCTGCGCATGGCCAACGCCCGGCTTCAGGCGGCAGGTAATGGTTTCCAGAATGCCGCGCTTAAAATTACCCAGATGCGGGGTAAAAATCACCTTCGCTCCGAGGTGGCTGGCAATCTCCGGCTGATGACGATGGTTAAAGATGCCGTATGGCTGCAGGCTGACTTCACAGAAGCTGTTGCCGATCGCGGCTTTGCGTCCCGCGCCGCTCACCCCGCTGGTGGCGTTGATCACTGGCCACTGGTTGAGATCCAGCAGACTGGCATCAATCAGCGGCTTCAGCGACAGCTGCGCCGCCGTCGGGTAGCAGCCAGGCACCGCGATTAACTGCGCTTCTTTAAGCGCATCCGCGCTCCACTCCGCCAGACCATACACCGCCTGTTTAAGCAGGTCGGGATGCTGATGAGTGAAACCATAATATTTTTCGTAGAACGCCCCATCGTTAACGCGGAAGGCACCGGAGAGATCGAACACCACGCAGCCGGCGGCAAGGAACTGCGGCGCCAGATCGTGACTCACTTCGTGCGCGGTGGCGAGAAACACCACGTCCACGCCAGCGCTGAATTCGCTGATATCGGACATCGGCTGCAGCGGCATATCGACAATGCCTTTGAGCTGCGGATGCAGGTCGGAAATTAATTTTCCCGCATCATTGCTTTGCGCGGAGACCGTCAAAGCGGTTATGTTCATATGCGGATGACGATTGATATAGGTCACCAGCTCTGCGCCGGCATAACCACTGGCACCCACAATCAGCGTATTTAACATTGGAAGCGCATCTCCTTACATTCGATGGGTTTTCTTACGCTCAACGATATTGTATTTTTATTCACAATAAATGCATGAATATTGATACTATCACGACCCAAGGTGTGTCAACAATGAAAAACAATTTACCGCCCTTTATCGAGATTTACCGCGCGTTGATCGCCACACCGTCCATCAGCGCGACCGAAGAGGCTCTCGATCAGAGCAATGAGTCTTTAATCAATTTGCTGGCCGGCTGGTTCCGCGATCTCGGCTTTAATGTCGAGGTACAGCCGGTGCCGGATACGCGCCATAAATTCAACCTGCTGGCCAGCACCGGACACGGCGCCGGCGGCCTGCTGCTCGCCGGGCATACCGATACCGTGCCGTTCGATGACGGCCGCTGGACGCGCGATCCGTTCACCCTTACCGAACACGATAACAAGCTCTACGGCCTCGGCACGGCCGATATGAAAGGCTTCTTCGCCTTTATTCTCGACGCCCTGCGCGATGTCGACGTCACCACGCTGAAAAAACCGCTGTATATTCTGGCCACCGCCGACGAAGAGACCAGCATGGCCGGCGCGCGCTATTTTGCCGAAACCACCCGGCTGCGCCCCGACTGCGCCATCATCGGCGAGCCCACCTCCCTGCAACCGATCCGCGCCCATAAAGGACATATGTCCAACGCGATCCGTATTCAGGGCCAGTCCGGCCACTCCAGCGATCCGGCGCGCGGGGTCAACGCGATCGAGCTGATGCACGACGCCATCGGTCGGATTATGCAGCTGCGCGATTTGCTAAAAGAGCGCTACCACTTCGAGGCGTTCACGGTCCCTTACCCGACCCTCAACCTCGGCGCCATCCATGGCGGCGATGCCTCAAACCGTATCTGCGCCTGCTGTGAACTGCATATGGACATCCGCCCGTTGCCGGGGATGACCCTCAACGACCTCAATGGTCTGCTGGACGAGGCGCTGGCCCCGGTCAGCGAACGCTGGCCGGGCCGCCTGACGGTCTCGGAGCTGCATCCGCCGATCCCCGGCTACGAGTGCCCGCCGGACCATAAGCTGGTGCAGGTGGTTGAGAAACTGCTTGGCGCCCAGACCGACGTGGTGAACTACTGTACCGAAGCGCCGTTTATCCAGACGCTGTGCCCAACGCTGGTTCTCGGCCCGGGCTCGATCAATCAGGCCCATCAGCCTGACGAGTTTCTGGAGACGCGCTTTATCAAGCCGACGCGGGAGCTGATTAGCCAGGTGGTTCACCACTTCTGCTGGCACTAAAATCGCCCTCTTTTTCCGCCCCGCTCTCCCGGGGCGGAACGGTGACGATCGTCACATTTCCATAAGCGATGCTTATCCAGCGCCCCCTGAGTTAAATTTCGCAAATTACGGGTATTTACTCGTTTGCTGAAGCGATTTCGCAGTAATTGACGTGGGGGTATTTACGTGGCTTTATAAAAGACGGGTTGCTTATCCGTTGCTCACGTTCCAGCGCAGCGGATATAACAAAATAAAATGAGATGGGGTGTCTGGGGTAACATGAACGAACAATATTCCGCATTGCGTAGTAATGTCAGTATGCTCGGCAAGGTGCTGGGCGATACCATCAAGGATGCATTGGGAGAAAATATTCTTGATCGTGTCGAAACTATCCGTAAGTTGTCCAAATCTTCACGCGCCGGCAACGAAGCTAACCGCCAGGAGCTGCTGACCACGCTGCAGAATTTGTCTAACGACGAACTGCTGCCGGTGGCCCGTGCCTTCAGCCAGTTCCTGAATCTGGCCAACACCGCTGAGCAGTACCACAGCATTTCGCCGAATGGCGAAGCGGCCAGCAATCCGGAAGTCATTGCGCGCACCCTGAGAAAGCTCAAAGACCAACCCAATCTCAACGAAGACACCATCAAAAAAGCGGTGGAATCTCTGTCCCTGGAGCTGGTGTTAACCGCCCACCCGACCGAGATCACCCGCCGGACGCTGATCCATAAAATGGTGGAAGTGAACAACTGCCTCAAGCAGCTGGATAACAAAGATATCGCGGACTACGAGCACCACCAGCTGATGCGCCGCCTGCGCCAGCTGATCGCCCAGTCCTGGCATACCGATGAAATTCGTAAGCACCGCCCTTCCCCGGTCGATGAAGCCAAATGGGGCTTCGCGGTGGTGGAAAATAGCCTGTGGGAAGGGGTGCCTAACTACCTGCGCGAGCTGAACGAACAGCTGGAAGCCAACCTCGGCTATCAGCTGCCGGTGGACTTTGTCCCGGTGCGTTTCACTTCGTGGATGGGCGGCGACCGCGACGGCAACCCGAACGTGACCGCCGATATCACCCGCCACGTGCTGCTGCTCAGCCGCTGGAAAGCGACCGATCTGTTCCTCAAAGATGTGCAGGTGCTGATCTCCGAGCTGTCGATGGTGGAGTGTACTGACGAATTGCGCGCCCTGGCCGGCGCCGAGGGCGCTCAGGAACCGTACCGTTACCTGATGAAAAAACTGCGCACTCAGCTGATGGAAACCCAGGCCTGGCTGGAAGCGCGTCTGAAAGGTCAGAAGCTGCCGAAACCGGCGGGACTGATCACTCAGAACGAGCAGCTGTGGGAGCCGCTATACGCCTGTTATAAATCGCTGCAGGCCTGCGGCATGGGCATTATCGCCAACGGCGAGCTGCTCGACACCCTGCGCCGCGTGAAGTCTTTCGGCGTACCGCTGGTGCGTATTGATATCCGTCAGGAAAGCACCCGCCACACCGAAGCGCTGGGCGAAATGACCCGTTACCTCGGGATCGGCGATTACGAAAGCTGGTCAGAAGCCGACAAACAGGCTTTCCTGATCCGCGAACTAAATTCCAAACGTCCGCTGCTGCCGCGCCAGTGGGAGCCAAGCGAAGAGACCCGCGAAGTTCTCGACACCTGTAGAGTGATCGCCGAGGCGCCGCGCGGATCGATCGCCGCCTACGTGATCTCGATGGCCAAAACGCCGTCCGACGTGCTGGCGGTTCATCTGCTGCTGAAGGAGGCCGGGATTGGCTTTGCCCTGCCGGTGGCCCCGCTGTTCGAAACGCTGGATGACCTGAACAACGCCAACGACGTCATGACCCAGCTGCTGAATATCGACTGGTACCGCGGCTTTATCCAGGGCAAACAGATGGTCATGATCGGCTACTCTGATTCCGCGAAAGACGCAGGCGTGATGGCCGCCTCCTGGGCGCAGTACCAGGCGCAGGACGCGTTGATCAAAACCTGTGAGAAAGCCGGGATCGAACTGACGCTGTTCCACGGTCGCGGCGGCTCCATTGGCCGCGGCGGCGCGCCGGCCCACGCCGCGCTCCTCTCACAGCCGCCGGGAAGCCTGAAGGGCGGCCTGCGCGTTACCGAGCAGGGTGAGATGATCCGCTTTAAGTACGGCCTGCCGGAAGTCACCATCAGCAGCCTGTCGCTCTATACCAGTGCGATCCTCGAAGCCAACCTGCTGCCGCCGCCGGAACCAAAACCGCAGTGGCGCGACATCATGGCCGAGCTGTCCGACGTGTCGTGCAAGATGTATCGCGGCTACGTGCGTGAAAACAAAGATTTCGTGCCTTATTTCCGCTCCGCCACTCCGGAGCAGGAGCTGGGCAAACTGCCGCTGGGTTCGCGTCCGGCAAAACGTCGTCCGACCGGCGGCGTCGAGTCGCTACGCGCCATTCCGTGGATCTTCGCCTGGACCCAGAACCGCCTGATGCTTCCAGCCTGGCTGGGCGCTGGCGCTGCGCTGCAGAAGGTGGTTGAAGGCGGAAAACAGAGTGAACTGGAAGCGATGTGTCGCGACTGGCCGTTCTTCTCCACCCGCCTCGGCATGCTGGAGATGGTTTACTCGAAGGCCGACCTGTGGCTGGCGGAGTACTACGATCAGCGCCTGGTGAAACCAGAGCTGTGGGCGCTGGGTACCGAGCTGCGCAAGCTGCTGGCTGCCGATATCAACGTCGTGCTGGCCATCGCCAACGACTCCCATCTGATGGCTGACCTGCCGTGGATCGCCGAGTCTATCCAGCTGCGTAATATCTATACCGACCCGCTGAACGTCCTGCAGGCGGAACTGCTGCACCGTTCGCGCCAGGCTGAAGAAGAGGGCAAAGACCCGGATCCGCGCGTTGAACAAGCGCTGATGGTCACCATCGCCGGCGTCGCCGCCGGTATGCGTAACACCGGCTAATCGCTGTCTTTCCCCCGGCCGCCCGGCCGGGGGATTTTTCACCCGTTCTAGTGGTGCAGCATCTCATCAACGATCTGCTCTTTATGCAGCGCATACGGATAATAGGTCGGCCAGTTATCCATCTCTTTCAGCAACGCTTCCTGTGATTCATTGCCCATGAAAATATGGAAATGCTGCGATTTACGCGGGCCAATGATATGGTCGCTGAACTGGACATATTTTGGCGCGCTGGCATCTCCCTGCTGGCACTCGAACAGATAACGTACGCCCTTCTTACCGGAGGCGTAATGCAGGATTTTGTAGCCTGAATAGCGGTATTTGCAGCTGTTGACGGTCTCGCCAATGTGGAACTCAATCACGTCATCTTCAATGCCAATCTGTTCCACATCGGTGGCGTAGCCCTTCTTATAATAGGCGCGATACTCCTCCACGCTCTTGCCGCCGGGCTTTTTCGCCTTCTGCTCCAGCACCGGATCGAGATCGCCGTTGAGCAGATACGGGTTCACCGACTGCCAGACGCCCTCCCAGTCGCTCAGCGCGCGGTCCTGCACATCTTTATCCGCAAAAATGCCTTCGCTGGCCTGACGCTCCACTTCGGTTAGCGCCGGCCCATGGCTATGGTTGCCGTGGGCGAACGCCTGGGCGCTGGCTAGCGCCATGCCGAGTCCCAAGGCCAGCAGGGGGATCTTTCTGGTCATTACTCTCTCCTGAGTTTGCTATCAATGGTGACAAATTGTTACGATATAACATATCGTAACTGAGAAGCAATAGCGACAGGCTGGCGCTTTTACCGCTGGAATAATGTCCGGTATGATGAAAGGGGTGATGCACGGGGCGGAACAATGATGGACAACGATATCAATCAACTTATTGATGCATTGCTAAAAAAGCAGACCAGCCTCGGACGGGTTTATTTCGCCGGCGAGACGCGCTCGCCTGCTGAACCGGTGGTGCAGGTTGATTTTCCCCGTCTGAATATCCTCCTCGATGGTCAGCTGCGCGACCAGGCGCTCGGCGATAACGCCCCGCTCCTGGAGGCCCATGACGTGCTCTATATTCCTGGCGATAGCTGGAACTGCCCACAGTGGCAGGCGCCCTGCCTGCTGTTAAGCATCCTGTTCGCTAAGCAGCAGCTGGAGTGCTCGCTGCAGCGCTGGAATGGCAAGACGATCGCCGTTGTTGAAAAGCTACAGGCGCTGCGTCGCGGGCCGCGCGTCGGTTCCTTCCTGCTGCAGGCGCTCAACGAGATCCGGATGCAGCCGCAGGAGCAGCAAACCGCCCGCAGCATCGTCATCAGCCTGCTCAGCCACTGCCATGATCTTCTCGGCAGCCAGGCGCAAACCTCCTCGCGCAGCCAGGCGCTGTTCGAGGCAATCCGTCAGTACATCGAGGTCCATTACGCGGAGCCGCTGAGCCGGGAATCGGTCGCCCAGGCGTTCTATCTCTCTCCCAACTATCTTTCCCATCTGTTCCAGAAATGTGGGCCAATGGGCTTCAATGAATATCTAAACCACATTCGTCTCGAACAGGCCCGTATGCTGCTGAAGGGCCACGATATGAAAGTGAAAGACATCGCCCACGCCTGCGGCTTCGCCGACAGCAACTACTTCTGCCGCCTGTTCCGCAAAACCACGGAACGCTCGCCGTCTGAATACCGCCGCCAGTACCATAGCCAGCTGACGGAAAAATCGTCCGTGGCAAAAAACTAGATTTTTGTGTGTTAAACCTGACTTTTGTGCGCGCTATAGTTTCCTGCCATCCCAGCCAGCGTCGATAAATGTGATCTAAATCATCCTTAATCGCGATGCGTACATTTATCCAGTTTTTGGCAAATTTGTCATCTGGCGATCCTTCGAACGAAAGCCGTATGCTTACCTCAACGACAGCACCGAATTAAGCATTGAGGAAAACGCTATGGAACTCTATCTGGATACCGCCAACGTCGCCGAAGTGGAACGCCTGGCCCGCATCTACCCGCTGGCCGGGGTGACCACCAACCCGAGCATTATCGCCGCCGGTAAAACCCCGGTCTGGGATGTACTGCCGCGCCTGCAAAAAGCCGTTGGCCCGGAAGGAATTCTGTTCGCGCAGACCATGAGCCGCGATGCGCAGGGCATGGTGGCAGAAGCCAAACGCCTGAGCAACGCCGTGCCGGGCATCGTGGTCAAAATCCCGGTCACCGCCGAAGGCCTCGCCGCTATCCAGCTGCTGAAGAAAGAAGGTATCCCGACCCTTGGCACCGCCGTCTACAGCGCTTCACAGGGTCTGCTGGCCGCGCTGGCCGGCGCAAAGTACGTCGCGCCTTACGTTAACCGCGTCGACGCTCAGGGCGGGGACGGCATCCGCATGGTGCAGGAACTGCAATCCCTGCTGGAAATGCATGCGCCCGAAAGCAAAGTGCTGGCGGCAAGCTTCAAAACGCCCCGTCAGGCGCTGGATTGCCTGCTGGCTGGCTGCGAAGCAATCACCCTTCCACTAGATGTAGCGCAACAAATGCTCGGCACCCCTGCGGTAGAGTCAGCCATAGAGAAGTTTGAACAGGACTGGAATAACGCCTTTGGCACGCTGAACCTGTAACCGGACCCGCGCGCCGCCTGCGGGCGGCATCACGGTCATCGAGGAGGAATCGAAATGGATCGCATTATTCAATCACCAGGCAAATACATCCAGGGCGCAGGCGCCATCAAGCGACTTGGCGACTACCTGAAACCGCTGGCCGAACGCTGGCTGGTCGTTGGCGATAAATTCGTGCTGGGATTCGCGGAAGAGATGCTACGCAAAAGCCTGGCTGACGCCGGCCTGGCGGCGGAAATCGCGCCGTTTGGCGGTGAATGTTCGCATAATGAAATCAATCGCCTGCGCGATATCGCCGGCAGTGCGAAATGCACCGCCGTGCTGGGGATCGGCGGTGGTAAAACCCTGGATACCGCGAAAGCGCTGGCCCATTTTATGAAGGTGCCGGTGGCGATCGCCCCCACCATCGCCTCCACCGATGCGCCGTGCAGCGCGCTGTCGGTGATTTACACCGACGAAGGCGAGTTCGACAGCTATCTGATGCTGCCGCACAACCCTAACATGGTCATTGTCGATACGCAGATCGTTGCTGGCGCGCCGGCTCGCCTGCTGGCCGCCGGGATTGGCGATGCGCTGGCCACATGGTTCGAAGCCCGCGCGTGCTCACGCAGCGGCGCCACCACCATGGCGGGCGGGAAATGCACCCAGGCGGCGCTGGCGCTGGCCGAGCTGTGCTACAACACCTTACTCGAAGAGGGTGAAAAAGCGATGCTGGCCGCCGAACAGCACGTGGTCACTCCGGCGCTGGAGCGGGTGGTGGAAGCCAACACCTATCTGAGCGGCGTCGGTTTTGAAAGCGGTGGCCTGGCGGCAGCCCACGCGATTCATAACGGCATGACGGCCATCCCTGACGCCCACCACTATTATCACGGTGAAAAAGTGGCGTTCGGCACCCTGACGCAGTTGGTGCTGGAAAACGCGCCGGTGGAAGAGATCGAGACTGTCGCCGCGCTGTGTCACAGCGTTGGGCTGCCGATCACGCTGGCGCAGCTGGATATCAAAGGCGACATCCCGACCAAAATGCGCCTGGTGGCGGAAGCCGCCTGCGCTGAAGGCGAAACCATCCACAATATGCCGGGCGGCGTCGACGCCGACCAGGTCTACGCCGCGCTGCTGGTCGCCGACCAATATGGCCAGCGCTTCCTGCAGGAATGGGAATAATCCAGAGCAAAACAAAACACCCGGCGTCAGCCGGGTGTTTTTTATGTTTATCAGCCGGACGCGTCGCCCACTGACGGCGGAAATGGCAAGCACTCAGGCCGGACGCACGCCCAGCGTATGACAGATGGCGTAACTCATTTCGGCGCGGTTAAGGGTGTAGAAGTGGAAATCTTTTACCCCTTCCCGACTTAAGATCTTCACCATGTCCATGGCGATATTCGCCCCCACCAGCTGACGGGTTTCGGCGTCATTATCCAGCCCTTCGAACATTTTCGACATCCACACCGGGATACGAACGTTGGTCATATCCGCAAACTTTTTCGCCTGTTTAAAGTTGGAAACCGGCAGGATACCCGGAATAATTTCCACGTCGATGCCCGCCGAGACGCAGCGATCGCGAAAACGCAGGTAGCTTTCCACATCGAAGAAGAACTGGGTGATCGCGCGGTTGGCGCCTGCCTCGACTTTGCGTTTCAGGTTGAGCAAATCCGCCTGCGCGCTTTTCGCTTCCGGATGCACTTCCGGATACGCGGCGACGGAGATATCAAAATCCCCCACCTCTTTCAGCAGAGTGACCAGATCGGCGGCGTACATCTCCGGTTTACCGCTGCCCGGCGGCAGGTCGCCGCGCAGAGCGACGATATGGCGGATGCCGTTGTTCCAGTAATCCTGGGCGATAGTGCGCAGCTCATCGCGAGTAGCATCGATACAGGTCAGGTGCGGCGCCGCTTCCAGACCGGTTCGCTCTTTAATACCTTTGATGATGCTGTGGGTGCGATCGCGCTCGCCGGAGTTCGCGCCATAGGTCACCGAGACAAACTTCGGTTTCAGACTGCTCAGGCGATCGATGGATTTCCACAGGGTTTGCTCCATTTCACTGGTGCGCGGCGGAAAGAATTCAAAGGACACATTAATCTGGCCCTGGACTTCCGCCAGGCTCTGATTCAGGGCTTCCCGCTGATTGGCGTGAAAAAAGCTCATACCTTACCTCATCAATCGCATGTAATGGCTGTTGTGTTGCGAACTTCTATACGTTTAGACGTCCAGATGTAAAAATGACGGAAAAGCGCCCGGGCGTCAATAGAAAAATCTGCGTAAAGAGTGAGGAAAAGGCTGCCAACATGAAAAAACTTCATCTACCGGCGCTTTGCCAGCCTAAAGAGCCCGCTCTGCGGTCAACATGGGGTAGAACGATATTCAGCATGAGACGAGCGAGTCGTCAGGTGATCATCCAGCAGTGAGAGCCATTGCTGCACGGCTCCTGCCTGGTGAGGCGCATAGATCACCCCAAGGCTTAACGGCATGCTGTCGCCTTCAGCGACAGGACAGAACACTACCCCCTGACGCTGGATCGCGGAAAAGGACGCCGGCAGGAGGATCATGCCTTCCCCACGCGCGATTCGCGCCAGCAGCACATCATGTTCGGCGGGCTCTTCCACATAAGCGGGGGTATAGCCAGCCCGGTCGAAAATGCGCCGCGTGTAGTCAAAGAAATCGGGGTTACGCTCGCGTTTAAACCAGAACAGCGGCCGATGATTGAGCGCGCTTAGCGTTAACGCTGGTATGACGGCTTCCGGCCAGGAGGCTGGCACTGCTGCGATGAGCGGCTCCTGATACGGCAATGGATGCAGGTGCAGCCCTTCAGTATTGAGCGGCAGCGCGACCAGCGCCGCATCGAGTTTGCCTTTGCGCACCTGCTGCGCCAGCGCCGGTGAGGCGTGGCGGGTGATATGCAACCCGGGGGTATGTTCGCTTAGCGCAGATTCAACAGCAGCGAAAATGCCTTGTTCGAAGGCGGTGGTCACGCCCAGACGCAGAGACGGCGGCGAGTGAACGGAGAGCTCACTCAATGCCGCCAGCGTGCGTTCCTGGAGCGCCAGCATGGGCCGAATGATCGCCAGCACCTCTCTGCCCGCGTCGGTAAGGATCAGGCCTTTGCTATGGCGCTGAAACAGCGTCACCCCCAGCTGCGCTTCCAGATAGCGCATATGGCGACTCAGCGGCGGCTGCGAGATAAATAACCGCTGTGCCGCCCGGCTGATGTTATTTTCCTCAGCTACCACGGCAAAGGCACGCAGCAGGCGGATATCAAGAGAATGTAATCGCGAAGTTGTCATACTGAAAAGGTATCACGAAAAGGGTATTACTCAAGTCCGGTAAACTTCCCTACCCTTCCTCTCAACGCATCATCACAGAGAGGAAAAAACGATGTCCAGCGAACGTTATACCACCGGTCAGGAAATGCTTCAGCGCGTGGACGGTAGCGGCGGGGAGGCCGTCGTCAACAGCCTGCGGGATATCGCCCCCGACTTCGCCCGCTATCTGATTGAGTTCCCCTTCGGCGATATTTACGCCCGGCCAGGGCTTGATTTGCGTAGCCGGAAAATCGCCACCATCGCCGCGCTCACCGCGCTGGGTAACGCCGAGCCGCAGCTGAAAGTGCATATTGCCGCGGGATTAAATGTCGGTCTGACGCAAGAGGAAATTACGGAAGTGATCATGCAGATGGCGGTCTACGCCGGCTTCCCGGCGGCGCTAAACGGCCTGTTTGCCGCTAAAGCAGTTTTTGCGGCGCACTAACAAAAAAGACCAGGCCGCGCCTGGTCTTTTTCCCGGGACTACAGCAGCTGCGCCAGACGGTTAATATCCGACTGGATCGCCCCGGCGGTCACATCGCGCCCGGCGCCGGGCCCGCGGATCACCAGCGGATTATCGCGATACCAGCGGCTTTCGATAGCGAACACGTTATCGCACGGCAGCAGCGCCGCCAGCGGGTGCTCTTCGCGTACCGCTTCCACGCCGACGCGTGCTTTGCCGTTGGCATCAAAACGCGCCACGTAGCGGAGCACCAGCCCCATCTCGCGGGCCGCCTCCAGGCGCTGCAGCATCTGCTCGTTCAGCTCTTCGCCATTCTCAAAGAAGTGATCGACCGAACCCTCTTCACAGTGCGCCGGGACCAGTGATTCCACGCGCACCTGATCCGGCTCGATGTCGTAACCCGCTTCCCGCGCGAGGATCACCAGCTTGCGCATCACATCTTTACCGGACAGATCGACGCGCGGATCCGGCTCGGTCAGACCCTGCTGCCACGCCTGATCCACCAGGTCGGTGAACGGCACGGTGCCATCAAACTGCAGGAACAGCCAGGAGAGCGTTCCCGAGAAGATACCGCTCAGGCCGAGGATGGTATCGCCGCTGTCGATCAGGTCGCGCACCGTATGGTTCACCGGCAAGCCGGCGCCCACGGTGGCGTTATACAGCCAGTGGCGCCCTGTCTTCTCAAACGCGTCGTGGATCTGGCGATACTTATCGCTGCTGCTGGCCCCCGCCAGCTTGTTGGCGCTGATCACGTGGAAGCCATGGCTGGCGAAATCAAGATACTGGTCTGCCAGCTGCTCGCTGGCGGTGACGTCCAGCACCACTAAATCATCATACGGGTGCGCGCGCATCCACAGGAACAGCGACTCTTCGTCCTGCTCCACCGCTTCATCGTTGAAGAAAGCCAGCGCCCGGCTGGCGTCCAGCCCGTCGTAGTTCAGCAGACTGCGTTTACTGTCGACCACGCCGGCGAGCACAAACTCAAAGCCGGTGCGCGCCGAGAGCGTGGTTTGTTCACGGGCGAACAGCTCCAGCCAGCGGGAACCGATGTTCCCTTTGCCGAACAGCATCAGGCCGATACGCTTTTCGGCACGAAACAAGGACTGGTGCAGCCCCTGGATCAGGCTTTCCGTCGGCCCGGCGCGCAGGACGGCCACCAGGCTGATCCCCTCTTCCGACTGCCAGGTGAACTCCACCGGCTGCCCTTTCAGCTGCTGCCAGAAACGGTGGCAGTGCAGTGGGTTACGGGTGACGCCCGCGCCCACCATCGCCACCAGCGCCAGCTTCTGACGCAGACGCAGCTCGCCCGGAAGACCTGCCTCATCGAGCAGCTTCAGCGCGCTGTCGGCCACCTCGGAGGTATAGCAGAACTGCAGCAGTTTGCGGTCGGCATGGACGCCAACGGCTAACGGGCGCAGCTGGGCGCGTTTGAGCAGGGCGTCCAGCTCTTTATGCGCCAGTTTGAAATCGTGACCGGCCGGCACCTGGAACTCCACCAGGCAGACATCGTCATGGCTGGTGACAATCCGGGCGCCAGTACCGGAGGCCAGCACGCGCTCAATGCGCGTGGAACCCTGTTCCGGCGTATAGCTGCAGCGTAACTGCAGATCGATATCGCTGGCGGAAACCGGCTGTAGCGTGCGGGCATGGAGCACCGGCGCGGCCAGACGCGCCAGCTCGCTGGCTTCGTCCAGACGCAGCAGCGGCAGCAGACAGGCGTCTTTCACCTTGCGCGGATCCGCGCTGTACACCCCGGCGACGTCGCTCCAGATAGTGACGCGGGAAGCGCCCGCCAGCGCGCCGATCTGGGTGGCAGAGTAGTCAGACCCGTTACGGCCCAGCAGGACGGTTTCACCGGCCTGGTTGCGGGAGATAAAGCCGGTCACCACCAGACGCTTGTTAGGATGCTGCGCCATCAGCTGCTGCAGCAGTGGATAGGATAATCCTTCATCCACCTGCGGCTGCGCGGCGCGTTCCGCGCGCAGGAACGCGCGCGCGTCCAGCCAGGCGGCTTCCATTCCCAGCTGGTTGAGAACCGCCGCCATCAGGCGCGCGGACCACACTTCCCCATGGCCGACCACTTCCGCATAGACCGCTTCGGAAACCCCGCCGTCCAGCAGACCAGCCAGACGCTCAAGGTCGTGGATAAAGGCGGCGATCAACGTATCCGCCGCCGCAGGCTCCACCAGACCGCCAATCAGCTCGGTGTGATAGCGGCGAAGCGACTGCTGAACCTGATGCGCAGCAAGGCGATCGCTCTGGCTAAGCTTAAGCCAGCTGATCAGCTGGTTGGTGGTGCTGCCAGCGGCGGAGACGACCATCATGTCCCCCGCCTGCGAATACTCCTTCATGATCCCCGCGACGCGCAGGTAACATTTCGCATCCGCTAAACTACTCCCACCAAATTTGTGCAGCTGACGACCCTTCGCCCCTGCCTGCGCAATCACACTCATCTTTATTCCTCGTTTGCTGCCCGGAAGCCATTTTCCAGGTCGGCAATTAAATCTTCACCATCTTCGATACCGGTCGAAATACGCAGGAGCGTTTCTGAAATTCCGGCGGCGGCACGCGCTTCAGGCGCCATGCCGGCATGCGTCATCGTTGCCGCATGGGAAATCAGGCTTTCAACGCCCCCCAGCGATTCCGCCAGTGTAAACAGCGACAGCCCGCTCAGGAAGCGGCGCAGCGTCTGCTCGTCACCGTCCAGCTCGAAGCTTAACATTGCGCCAAAACCTTTTTGCTGACGCGCCGCAATTTCATGTCCCTGGTTTTCCGGCAGCGACGGATGATACAGCTTTTTCACCAGCGGCTGGGTTTTCAGATACTCGACGATCGCCAGGGCATTACGCTGCGCCACTTCCATACGGGGAGAAAGCGTCCGCAGCCCGCGCAACAGCAGATAGCTGTCGAAGGCGCTGCCGGTGACGCCAATGTTATTCGCCCACCATGCCAGTTCGGTGACAGTCGCCGGATCGTTGGCAATCACCACCCCGGCCACCACATCAGAGTGACCATTAAGGTATTTAGTACAGGAGTGCAACACCAGATCGGCGCCCAGCGCCAGCGGGTTTTGCAGCGCCGGACTCAGGAAGGTGTTATCGACCACGCTGATCGCCCCGGCTTCGCGCGCCAGACCACAGATTTTCGCAATATCCACCACCCGCAGCAATGGATTACTTGGGCTTTCGACCAGCACCAGCTTCGGTTTTTCCGCCAGCGCCGCCCGCAGCGCCTGCTCATCGTTTTGATCGACGAACTGAACGCGATAGCAGCCGCGCTTCGCCAGGCTATCGAACAGACGGTAGCTGCCGCCGTAGCAGTCGTGCGGCGCCACCAGCAGATCGCCAGGCTTAAGGAACACCGTCGTCACCAGCAGGATCGCCGACATACCGGTATTGGTCAGCACCGCGCCAGCGCCGCCCTCCAGCTCCGCTAAAGCGCGCTGCACCACATCACGCGTCGGGTTGCCGCGGCGGGAATAGTCGTGAGCGCGAGGTTCATTAAAGTCGGTGAAGTTATAGGTACTGGAGAGGTGGATCGGCGGGACAACGCAACCGTACTGCTCGTCGTCATTTAAACCGCTACGCACTGCGATGGTGGCCTGTTTACGCGTCATGTTGGGAAGTTCCTGGGCTGAATCGGTGAAAAGTCAGGCTTCAGAGTAAACATTGTCACAATAGACGTCAATACATCTGGACATCTAAACTTCTTTGCGTATAGATTGAGCAAAGTGCAAATAGCCGTTAAAATTATATGCATTAGCGCACGTCGGCGGCGGCTTATCTCATGTCAGAAAGCCCGCGCATACGGTAAACTACGCGCGATTATAGCCCGGGCGGAATATTCTGGCCCTTCACTAATAAACAGAGGATTAAGGTATCTCATGGCTGAATGGAGCGGCGAATATATCAGCCCATACGCTGAGCACGGTAAGAAGAGTGAGCAAGTAAAGAAAATTACGGTTTCCATTCCTCTGAAGGTGTTAAAAATCCTCACCGATGAACGCACGCGTCGTCAGGTGAATAACCTGCGTCACGCGACCAACAGCGAACTGCTGTGCGAAGCGTTCCTGCATGCCTTTACCGGACAACCGTTGCCTAACGATGAAGACCTGCGTAAAGAGCGCAGCGATGAGATCCCGGAAGCGGCGAAAGCGATTATGCGTGAACTGGGTATCGACCCGGATACGTGGGAATACTGAGACGATAAAAAGGGCGGAAGCACGCTTCCGCCCTTTTTCTTTCCCGCCCAGGCAGGCGAGAGACACAAAAAAGCCGCCCTGAGGCGGCTTCTTCTGGCAACTTACTTGCTGCCCGGGATGCTGAAGCGCTTGTTGAAGCGGTCAACACGGCCACCGGTAGCAACATCACGCTGTTTGCCGGTGAAGAACGGGTGGCATTTGCCGCACACGTCGAGGTTCAGGTCGTGACCTACGGTGGAGCGGATTTTCATGACATTACCGCAAGAACAGGTAGCAGTAATTTCGTCGTAATTTGGGTGAATACCTTTTTTCATGGGAGAACCTCAGTTAAGGCCGCGTCGCTCTTCCAGCCCTAACGCCAGACACCACGCGATATTAGTAATTTCCCGTCGCCCTCTACGCTGTTGACAGCGTGAAGCACGCGGTAATGGTCAATCTTCAATGCGATATAAAGCGCATCAAAGGCGGCGAATCATACAGAATTTGACCAGCATATGCAAACTGATCCGCGCCGCCTTATCGTAATGTGTATACTATCCCGCCAGATTTCAAGTCAGGAAGATGACATGCCCGTCGCCCACGTTGCCCTACCCGTTCCGCTACCGCGCACTTTTGACTATCTGCTGCCTGAAGGCATGGCGGTCAAAGCGGGCTGTCGGGTGCGGGTGCCGTTCGGCAAACAGGAGCGGATCGGTATTGTCGCGGCGGTCAGCGAACGCAGCGAGCTGCCGCTGGACGAGCTAAAACCGGTCGCGGAAGCGCTGGACGACGAACCGGTCTTCTCCGGTACCGTCTGGCGGCTGCTGATGTGGGCGGCTGAGTATTACCATCATCCGATTGGCGATGTGCTGTTCCATGCGCTGCCCATTCTGCTGCGCCAGGGCAAACCCGCCAGCGCGACGCCGCTGTGGTACTGGTTCGCCACCGAGCAGGGGCAGGCCGTCGACCTTAACGGTCTGAAACGCTCGCCGAAGCAGCAGCAGGCGCTGGCGGCGCTGCGCCAGGGAAAAATCTGGCGTCATCAGGTTGGCGAACTGGAATTTAATGAAGCGGCGCTGCAGGCGCTGCGCGGCAAAGGGCTGGCGGAGCTGGCCTGCGAAGCGCCCGCCCTCATCGACTGGCGCAGCGCGTATTCGGTTGCCGGCGAACGCCTGCGTCTTAATACCGAGCAAGCCACCGCCGTCGGGGCGATCCACAGCGCCGCCGATCGCTTCTCCGCCTGG
Source organism: Klebsiella sp. JN_Kp127 (assembly GCF_040062505.1). Taxonomy (NCBI): domain Bacteria; kingdom Pseudomonadati; phylum Pseudomonadota; class Gammaproteobacteria; order Enterobacterales; family Enterobacteriaceae; genus Klebsiella; species Klebsiella sp. JN_Kp127. The sequence continues at coordinate 68,271 of NZ_JBEAHS010000040.1, read as the reverse complement.
CTGCTGGCGGGTATTACCGGCTCAGGGAAAACGGAAGTCTATTTGAGCGTGCTGGAGAATGTGCTGGCGCAGGGGCGCCAGGCGCTGGTGATGGTGCCGGAGATCGGTCTGACGCCGCAGACCATCGCCCGCTTCCGCCAGCGCTTTAACGCGCCGGTGGAAGTGCTGCACTCCGGACTCAATGACAGCGAACGTCTTTCGGCCTGGCTGAAGGCGAAAAACGGCGAAGCGGCCATTGTGATCGGCACCCGCTCCTCGCTGTTTACCCCTTTTAAAGACCTCGGCGTCATCGTTATCGACGAAGAGCATGACAGCTCCTACAAGCAGCAGGAGGGCTGGCGCTACCATGCCCGCGACCTGGCGGTATGGCGCGCCCACAGCGAACAGATCCCGATTATTCTCGGCTCGGCGACGCCGGCGCTGGAGACCCTGCATAACGTCCGCCAGGGCAAATACCGCCAGTTAACCTTAAGCAAACGCGCGGGCAATGCGCGCCCTGCCCAGCAGCACGTGCTCGATCTCAAAGGGCAACCGCTGCAGGCGGGTCTGTCTCCCGCGCTGATTAACCGTATGCGCCAGCATCTGCAGGCGGATAACCAGGTGATCCTGTTTCTTAACCGCCGCGGCTTTGCGCCAGCGCTGCTGTGCCACGACTGCGGCTGGATAGCGGAATGTCCGCGCTGCGACAGCTACTACACGTTGCACCAGGCGCAGCACCATCTGCGCTGCCACCATTGCGACAGTCAGCGCCCTATCCCGCGCCAATGTCCCTCCTGCGGCTCCACGCACCTGGTGCCGGTGGGTATCGGCACCGAACAGCTGGAGCAGGCCCTGGCGCCGCTGTTCCCTGACGTGCCTATCTCGCGTATCGACCGCGATACCACCAGCCGCAAAGGGGCGCTGGAGGAGCATCTCGCCGCCGTCCATCGCGGCGGGGCGCGTATTTTAATTGGCACCCAGATGCTGGCCAAAGGCCACCACTTCCCGGACGTCACCCTCGTCTCCCTGCTGGACGTCGACAGGGCGCTGTTTTCCGCGGATTTCCGCTCCGCCGAGCGTTTCGCTCAGCTCTATACCCAGGTCTCCGGGCGAGCGGGACGGGCAGGAAAACAGGGCGAAGTGATCCTGCAAACCCACCATCCTGAACACCCTCTGCTGCAGACCCTGCTGTATAAAGGCTACGACGCCTTCGCCGAACAGGCGCTGGCAGAGCGGCAGACAATGCAGCTACCGCCGTGGACCAGCCATGTGCTGATTCGTGCGGAAGACCATAACAACCAGCAGGCGCCGCTGTTTTTACAACAGCTGCGCAATCTGCTGCAGGCCAGTCCGCTGGCCGACGACAAGCTATGGGTGCTCGGTCCGGTTCCGGCGCTGGCGCCGAAGCGCGGCGGCCGCTGGCGGTGGCAGATATTGCTGCAGCATCCTTCGCGGGTACGCCTGCAGCATATCGTCAGCGGTACGCTGGCGCTGATCAATACGCTGCCGGAGGCGAAAAAAGTGAAGTGGGTGCTGGATGTCGATCCTATTGAAGGGTAAGCCTTCTCTTGCGAGCCGGATCGAAAAATTTAATAAGCATCACGTTTTTCATGAAAATTCTGTAACTCACTGCCGCGACTATCTGATAAAAATGATGCAGCAGTTAGCGCGCAAGGGAAATGCCAGCGCCATTCAGCGAGGAGAAACCAGGTGAAGCCCAAAAAACAAGTGGTTGCCGCCACCATGAAAGACGTCGCCTTAAAGGCAAACGTTTCCACGGCAACCGTGTCCCGAGCGTTGATGAACCCTGATAAGGTGTCGCAAGCCACCCGTAACCGGGTCGAGCAGGCGGCGCTGGAAGTCGGCTATTTACCGCAGTCGCTCGGACGCAATATGAAGCGCAACGAATCGCGGACGATCCTCGTGATCGTCCCGGATATCTGCGATCCCTTTTTTAGCGAAGTGATCCGCGGTATTGAAGTCACTGCCGCCGAGCACGGATATCTGGTGTTAATCGGCGATTGCGCCCACCAGAATCAGAAAGAAAAAACCTTTATCGACCTTATCATCACCAAGCAGATTGACGGCATGGTGCTGCTCAGCTCGCGCCTGCCGTTTGACGCCAGCGTGGAAGAGCAGCGCAATTTGCCGCCGATGGTCATGTCGAACGAGTTCGCGCCGGAGCTGGAGCTGCCCACCGTCCACATCGATAACCTGACGGCGGCTTTTAACGCGGTAAACTATCTTCACGAGCTGGGACACCAGCGTATCGGCTGCATCGCCGGCCCGGAAGATATGCCGCTGTGCCATTATCGCCTGCAGGGTTACGTGCAGGCGCTGCGCCGCAGCGGTATCACCGTTGATCCGCACTATATCGCTCGCGGCAACTTTACCTTCGAAGCTGGCGCCAATGCGCTGGAGCAGCTGCTGTCGCAGCCGGTACCGCCCACCGCGGTCTTTTGCCATAGCGATGTGATGGCGCTGGGCGCCTTATCGCTGGCGAAACGCCGCGGTCTGAAAGTGCCGGACGACCTGTCGATTGTCGGCTTCGATAACATCGCGTTGTCTGAATTTTGCGATCCGCCATTGACCACCGTGTCACAGCCGCGTTTTGATATCGGCCGTGAAGGAATGCTGCTATTACTTGAGCAAATGCAGGGTCATAACGTGAACAGCGGCTCGCGCCTGCTCGATTGCGAACTGATTGTTCGCGGCAGTACGCAAAAAATCAGACGATAACCATCAGGCTTTCGGGCCTGCTCTTCTGGTCAAAGGCCCGCCGCTTAAGTAACATGGCGGGCTGACGAACGAATATAAGACAGCGAAACGATAGTGGCACAACGAGATTATGTACGCCGCAGCCAACCGGCTTCTTCGCGGCGCAAAAAGAGCACTACCCGAAGCTCAAGGAATAAGCAAAGCAGCCTCCCGGCAATTTCACCGGCTATGGTGGCGATCGCGGCGGCTGTGCTGGTGGCCTTTATCGGTGGACTCTATTTCATTACGCACCATAAGAAAGAAGAAGCGGAAGCGATGCAAAATCGCCAGGCCGCCGGCAACGGCTTGCCGCCAAAACCGGAAGAGCGCTGGCGCTATATTAAAGAGCTGGAAAGCCGCCAGCCGGGCGTTCGCGCGCCGACCGAACCGACCGCCGGCGGCGAAGTGATGAAACCGGAGCAACTGACCGACGAACAGCGTCAGCTGCTGGCCCAGATGCAGGCCGATATGCGTCAACAGCCGACTCAGCTGACCGAAGTGCCGTGGAACGAACAAACGCCGGCCCAGCGCCAGCAGACGCTGCAGCGTCAGCGTTTAGCGCAGCAGCAGCAGCAGGCGCAACAGCAACAGTGGGCGCAAACTCAGCCGCAGACCGCGCAGCAGCAGCCGCGCGTTCAGCAGCCGAAGCCGGTCCAGCAGCAACAGCCGAAGCAGACCGCGTCAAACCAGCAGCCGTACCAGGATCTGCTGCAGACGCCGGCGCACACTACGACTACGCAGCCGCGCGCGCAGGCCGCCGCGCCGGTGACTCGAGTGGAGGAAGCGCCGAAAACGACCGCCGAGAAAAAAGACGATCGTAGCTGGATGATCCAGTGCGGCTCCTTTAAAGGCGCCGAGCAGGCCGAAACCGTCCGCGCTCAGCTGGCTTTCGAAGGGTTTGCTTCGCACATCACCACCAACAACGGCTGGAACCGCGTGGTCATTGGCCCGCTGAAAGGCAAAGAAAGCGCCAACGAGATGATCACCCGCCTGAAGATGGCTGGACACGCGAACTGCATTCGTCTCGCCGCCAGGGGTTGAAACCCTCAAAATCCCCCCCATCTATAATTGCATTCGGCCCCGCGGACAGCGCGGGGCCCCTGTTCCGCTTTTGCAACCAAGGGGTCTGCTCGTGACTACAATTGTAAGTGTTCGCCGTAACGGCCATGTTGTTATTGCCGGTGATGGCCAGGCTACGCTGGGCAACACCGTAATGAAGGGCAACGTGAAAAAAGTGCGTCGTCTGTACAACGACAAAGTGATTGCCGGTTTCGCTGGCGGCACCGCCGACGCCTTCACGCTGTTCGAACTGTTTGAACGCAAACTGGAAATGCACCAGGGCCATCTGGTGAAGGCCGCCGTTGAGCTGGCTAAAGACTGGCGAACCGATCGGATGTTGCGCAAGCTGGAAGCGCTGCTGGCCGTCGCGGACGAAAACGCGTCGCTTATCATCACCGGTAACGGTGACGTGGTACAGCCGGAAAACGATTTGATTGCTATCGGCTCCGGCGGTCCTTACGCCCAGGCCGCGGCCCGCGCGCTGCTGGAAAACACCGATATGGGCGCGCGCGATATCGCCGAGAAAGCGTTGGATATTGCAGGTGATATCTGCATCTATACCAACCATTTCCACACCATCGAAGAATTACCTTCTAAAGCGTAAGGATCTCCCATGTCTGAAATGACCCCACGCGAAATTGTCAGCGAACTGGACAAACACATTATCGGCCAGGACGCCGCCAAGCGTTCTGTTGCTATCGCCCTGCGTAACCGCTGGCGCCGGATGCAGCTTAACGAAGAGCTGCGTCATGAAGTCACGCCGAAAAACATTCTGATGATCGGCCCAACCGGCGTCGGTAAAACCGAAATCGCTCGTCGTCTGGCGAAACTGGCCAACGCGCCGTTTATTAAAGTTGAAGCGACGAAGTTCACCGAAGTGGGCTATGTCGGTAAAGAAGTGGACTCTATCATCCGCGATCTGACCGATGCGGCGATCAAAATGGTTCGTATGCAGTCCATCGATAAGAACCGTTACCGCGCGGAAGAGCTGGCGGAAGAGCGCGTGCTTGACGTGCTGATCCCACCGGCGAAGAACAACTGGGGCCAGACTGAGCCGTCGCAGGAACCGTCTGCGGCGCGCCAGGCGTTCCGTAAGAAACTGCGCGAAGGCCAGCTGGACGATAAAGAGATTGAAATCGATCTCGCTGCGGCGCCAATGGGCGTTGAAATCATGTCCCCTCCGGGCATGGAAGAGATGACCAGCCAGCTGCAGTCCATGTTCCAGAACCTTGGCGGCCAGAAGCAGAAACCGCGTAAGCTGAAAATCAAAGACGCGATGAAGCTGCTGATTGAAGAAGAAGCGGCCAAACTGGTCAATCCGGAAGAGCTGAAGCAGGAAGCCATCGACGCTGTTGAGCAGCACGGTATCGTCTTTATCGACGAAATCGACAAAATCTGTAAGCGCGGCGGCAACACCTCCGGCCCGGACGTCTCCCGTGAAGGCGTACAGCGCGACCTGCTGCCGCTGGTGGAAGGCTGCACCGTCTCCACCAAGCACGGGATGGTCAAGACCGACCACATCCTGTTTATCGCCTCCGGCGCGTTCCAGGTGGCCAGCCCGTCCGATCTGATCCCGGAACTGCAGGGACGTCTGCCGATCCGCGTTGAGCTGAAGGCGCTGACCACCCATGACTTCGAGCGCATCCTTACCGAACCGAACGCCTCCATCACCGTGCAGTACAAGGCGCTGATGGCGACCGAAGGGGTGAATATCGAATTCACCGAAGACGGTATCAAGCGTATCGCTCAGGCCGCATGGCAGGTAAACGAAACCACCGAGAACATCGGCGCGCGCCGTCTGCACACCGTGCTGGAGCGCCTGGTGGAAGATATCTCCTATGATGCCAGCGAGATGAACGGCCAGACCGTCACTATCGATGCCGAATATGTGAGTAAGCACCTGGATGTTCTGGTGGCAGATGAAGATCTGAGCCGTTTTATCCTATAATCCGGTGCAATGCATTTTCATCACTGTTGATGGGGGCTATCGCCCCCATTTTTATTGGCTAAAATAACTATGACTGATATCAGCCGTTCTCAGGCGTGGCTGGAAAGCCTGCGTCCTAAAACGTTACCGCTGGCGTTTGCCGCGATTATTGTTGGCACCGTCCTTGCCTGGGAGCAGGGGCATTTTGATCCCTGGGTCGCTCTGCTGGCGCTGATCACCGCCGGCTTGCTGCAAATTCTTTCCAACCTCGCCAATGACTACGGCGACGCGGTCAAGGGGAGCGATAAACCGGACCGCATCGGGCCGCTGCGCGGGATGCAGAAAGGGGTGATTACCCCCCAGCAGATGAAGCGCGCCTTGATTGTCACCGTCGCGCTGATCTGTCTGTTTGGTCTGGCGCTACTGTGCGTCGCCTGGCAGAGCGTCGGCGATTTCATCGGTTTCCTCGCGCTGGGTGGCCTGTCGATCGTGGCCGCCATCACCTACACAGTGGGCACCCGCCCGTATGGTTATATTGGCCTCGGTGATATTTCGGTACTCGTTTTCTTCGGCTGGCTGAGCGTCCTCGGCAGCTGGTATCTGCAAGCCCACAATGTGGAAGCGGCCATTTTTCTGCCGGCAACGGCCTGCGGTCTGCTGGCGACCGCCGTACTGAACATCAATAACCTGCGTGATATCGACAGCGACCGGCAGAACGGGAAGAACACCCTCGCCGTGCGCCTGGGGCCGGTCAATGCCCGCCGCTATCATGCCTGCCTGCTGCTCGGCGCCCTGCTGTGTCTGGCGCTGTTTAACCTGCTGGCGCTGCATTCTGCCTGGGGCTGGCTGTTTATTCTCGCCACGCCGCTGCTGGTCAAACAGGCGCGTTACGTCCTGCGCGAATCCGATCCGCTGGCGATGCGGCCGATGCTCGAAAAGACGGTCAAAGGGGCTTTACTGACCAACCTGCTGTTTGTTATCGGGATTATTGCCAGTAAGCTGGCGGCTTAACTGACAAATATCAATTAACAATTGATGATTTTGCCAACAATGCGATTCGCGGGATATACTAAAAACTCTCGCAGCAACTGAACGTTAAGCCTATGAAATACGATACTTCCGAGCTTTGTGACATCTACCAGGAAGATGTCAACGTCGTGGAACCGCTGTTCTCTAACTTTGGAGGACGGTCGTCGTTTGGTGGACAGATCATTACGGTAAAATGTTTCGAGGATAACGGGTTGCTCTACGATCTGCTCGAGCAGAATGGCCGTGGTCATATTCTCCTGATCGACGGCGGCGGCTCAGTACGACGCGCGTTAATTGACGCTGACCTGGCGCGTCTGGCCGTACAGAATGAATGGGAAGGGTTGGTGGTCTATGGCGCGGTGCGCCAGGTTGACGACCTTGAGGAACTGGATATCGGCATCCAGGCGCTGGCGGCCATTCCGGTCGGCGCGGCTGGCGAAGGCATCGGCGAAAGCGACGTGCGCGTCAATTTCGGCGGCGTGACCTTCTTCAGCGGCGACCATCTGTATGCCGATAACACCGGGATGATTCTGTCGGAAGACCCGCTGGATATCGAATAAACCTTGCGCCATAAAAAAGGCCTTCTCCATGAGAAGGCCTTTTGTTTATCCGGCGCGTAACTTAGTACAGTTTCTTCGCGCAATCCAGCCAGTCGTTCTTGAACGGACGCTTCATGTTCTCGATGGCATCGATGATGTCGTGGTGCACCAGCTTCTCGTTCTGGATGCCGACGCAACGGCCGCCATGGCCCTGCAGCAGCAGCTCAATCGCATAGGCGCCCATGCGGGAAGCCAGGATACGGTCGTAAGGAACCGGGGAACCGCCGCGCTGAATGTGCCCGAGGACGGTAGCGCGGGTTTCACGGCCGGTCTCTTTCTCGATGTAGCTTGCCAGCTCGTCAACGTCGCACATGTGCTCGGTGATCGCCACGATAGCGTGTTTCTTCCCTTTCGCGATGCCGGCTTTGATTTCCGCTACCAGATCGTCACGGGTATATTCCACTTCCGGCACCATGATGAACTCACAGCCGCCGGCAATCGCCGCCGCCAGAGTCAGGTCGCCACAGTAACGGCCCATCACTTCCACCACGGAGATACGCTGGTGCGAAGAGGAGGTGTCGCGCAGACGGTCAATCGCTTCCACCACGGTGCTCAGAGCGGTGAAGAAGCCGATGGTGTAGTCAGTGCCTTTGATATCGTTGTCGATGGTGCCCGGCAGGCCGATGCACGGGAAGCCCATCTCGGTCAGGCGCATCGCCCCCATATAGGACCCGTCACCACCGATAACCACCAGCGCGTCCAGGCCACGCTTCTTCATGTTTTCGATAGCCACTGCGCGGATGTGTTCTTCGCGGAATTCCGGGAAGCGAGCGGAGCCCAGGAAGGTGCCGCCGCGGTTGATCATGTCGGAAACGCTGTAACGGTCGAGCTGAACCATACGGTCTTCGTACAAGCCGAGGTAACCGTCATAGATTCCAAAAACTTCCAGACCTTCCGTTAATGCCGCGCGCACAACGCCACGAATTGCTGCGTTCATGCCCGGCGCATCACCGCCACTTGTCAACACACCGATTTTCTTAATCATGACTACCTCTGAACTTAGGAAGCAAAAAATAATTCTGTTGCCTGAAGCGCTCCCTCACCAGGAGTGCACGACGCTAATGACAATAGTATATCAAACGCCTCAAGCTGAATTGATTCAGGTCAGACCAAACGGCGGTAATTTATACAAAAAATGCCGAGCTGACCCACATTTTTACATCGAGTTTACAGACTATAACCTAACGCTCAAAAAAGCCCTGCTGCGCCGCCGGCACCACAGAACTGGGATCCTGATGGATAATGACATCGGAACCCGGGAAACGGCGCAGAATCGCCTGCTCCACCTGGTCTGCAATCACGTGGGCTTGCACCAGCGGGAGGTTATCTTCCATTTCCAAATGAATCTGAATAAAGCGGGTCGGCCCTGACTGCCGCGTTCGTAGATCGTGCGCCCCGCGGATGCCGGGCCATGCGGTCACGATGGTGATAATGTCCTGACGCTCCTCGTCAGGCAAAGCGCGGTCGAGTAACGACTGAACCGCCTCATAGCCCATCCGCAGCGCGCTATATAAAATATAGATGCCAATTCCTAAGGCAAACAACGCATCGGCGCGATGCCAACCGTACCAGGAGAGGCCCAGCGCCACCAGAATGGCGCCGTTCATCATAACATCAGACTGATAATGAAGCATATCCGCCCGCACCGCCTGGCTTTGGGTTTTTCGTACCACCCAGCGCTGGAAGGTCACCAGCGCCAGCGTGCTGAACAGGGCAATCAACGTGACGACAACCCCGACGCCGGCGGCCTGTAGCGGCTCCGGACGCACCAGGTGCTGAATACCGGTAAGAAACAGAAACAGCGCCGAGCCGGAGATAAACATGCTTTGCGCCAGCGCCGCCAGCGACTCCGCTTTGCCGTGGCCAAAGGTATGTTCTTCATCAGCAGGCTGCAGCGAATAGCGCACCACCAGCAGGTTGGTCAGCGAGGCGGCAATATCCACCAGCGAATCCACCAGCGCGGCCAGAATACTGACTGAACCGGTATACCACCACGCAAAAATTTTGATCAAAAGTAACGCGGAGGCCATCGCCGTCGCAGCGATAGCGGCGCGACTGACCAACCGGCCATAAGATTGATTCATATAGGCTCCTTCTCCTGCACTGCGCTTAGTATAACCTGAACTGGTGACGCTCACGGGACAGGCGAAGAAGTTGATTTGCCGAAAAAAGGACAAAAAAAACCCCCACATCATGTGGGGGAAGACAGGGATGGTGTCTATGGCAAGGAAAACAGGGTTTGTTACTGGGGTTGCAGGGTGTTGCTACTACTCGAAAGCATCATCGCTGAGCCTTTCTGCGTCCTTGCAACCTCACGCAACTGATCCATACGTTGCTGGTGCTTAGCATTTAAAACCGCTTGCTGCTCTGGCGTAAGCAGGTGGTACATCTGGTTGCGGACCTTAGCCATCTCGACCTGGCGAGCAACCTGTTCCTGCGCCATCTTTTCTGCCTGAGCGCGCACAGCGTTTTCATCAAAATTTTCTGCGGTGACAAGGCGATGCATTGTCTCCATTTCGCTAACATTAACGGGGAGCCTGTCGTGGCGTGCCCGTTGCATAAGATCCCGTAACTGCTGACGTTGCTGCTCGGTTAAACTTATGCCGTCAAACATATGGCTCTGGCTACCGCGCTGTCCCCCTTCGTCTCCGGGGAGCCAGTTAACGCTGGTAACGACTTCAGCGGCCTGGCTATATGCACTTAGCGCCAGCGTTGAGGCCATGACGGCAGCGATAACATTGCGCATCACATACTCCCAAAACGTTTGTGTCGCGATTCAACGAGAGACAGTCTACGATTCAGGCTGCAAACATGCGTCAGGGGGTGTAAAACAACGTAAAGTCATGGATTAGCGGGCCTTGATGACGTAATTTCTGCCTCGGAGGTATTTAAACAATGAATAAAATCCTGTTAGTTGATGATGACCGGGAGCTCACCTCCCTGTTAAAAGAGCTGCTCGATATGGAAGGTTTTAACGTGCTGGTGGCCCATGATGGGGAACAGGCGCTGGCCCTTCTGGACGACAGCATTGATTTATTGCTGCTCGACGTAATGATGCCGAAGAAAAACGGTATCGATACGCTTAAAGAGCTGCGTCAGACACACCAGACTCCGGTTATCATGCTAACAGCGCGCGGGAGCGAGCTGGATCGCGTTCTCGGCCTCGAGCTGGGCGCAGATGACTATTTGCCTAAGCCGTTCAACGATCGCGAACTGGTGGCGCGTATACGCGCGATTCTGCGCCGTTCCCACTGGAGCGAACAGCAGCAGACGACCGAAGCCGGCTCGCCGACCCTGGAAGTGGATGCCTTAAGCCTCAATCCGGGCCGTCAGGAAGCCAATTTCGATGGCCAGACGCTGGAGCTCACCGGCACCGAGTTCACCCTGCTCTATCTGTTAGCGCAGCATCTCGGCCAGGTGGTGTCACGCGAACATTTAAGCCAGGAAGTGTTAGGCAAGCGCCTGACGCCGTTCGACCGCGCCATCGATATGCATATTTCCAACCTGCGGCGTAAGCTGCCGGAGCGCAAAGATGGCCATCCGTGGTTTAAAACGCTGCGTGGCCGCGGGTATCTGATGGTTTCCGCTTCATGATTGGAAGTTTGACTGCACGCATCTTCGCCATCTTCTGGCTCACGCTGGCGCTGGTGTTGATGCTGGTGCTGATGCTGCCCAAACTGGACTCCCGGCAGATGACCGAGCTGCTGGAAAGCGAGCAGCGTCAAGGCATCATGATCGAGCAACACGTCGAGGCCGAGCTGGCCAACGATCCGCCAAACGACCTGATGTGGTGGCGTCGTCTGTTTCGCGCCATCGATAAATGGGCGCCTCCGGGTCAGCGCCTGCTGCTGGTCACCAGCGAAGGCCGCGTGATCGGCGCAGAACGCAACGAGATGCAGATCATTCGCAACTTTATCGGCCAGGCCGATAACGCCGATCATCCGCAGAAAAAACGCTATGGCCGCCTGGAAATGGTGGGCCCGTTCTCCGTCAGGGATGGGGAGGATAACTATCAGCTGTATCTGATCCGTCCCGCCAGCACCTCACAATCCGACTTTATCAACCTGCTGTTTGACCGGCCGCTGCTGCTGCTGATCGTCACAATGCTGGTTAGCGCCCCGCTGCTGCTGTGGCTGGCGTGGAGCCTGGCGAAACCGGCGCGTAAGCTGAAAAATGCCGCTGACGAGGTCGCCCAGGGCAACCTGCGGCAGCATCCAGAGCTGGAAGCCGGACCGCAGGAGTTTTTAGCCGCTGGCGCCAGCTTTAACCAGATGGTGACGGCCCTGGAGCGGATGATGACCAGCCAGCAACGGCTGCTGTCCGATATCTCGCACGAGCTGCGCACGCCGCTCACGCGCCTGCAGCTGGGCACCGCCCTGCTGCGCCGCCGCAGCGGTGAGAGCAAAGAGCTGGAGCGTATCGAAACTGAAGCGCACCGGCTGGACAGCATGATCAACGACCTGCTGGTGATGTCGCGCAATCAGGCGAAAAACGCCCTGGTGAGCGAGACGGTCAAAGCCAATCAGCTGTGGGGCGAAGTGCTGGACAACGCGGCGTTTGAAGCCGAGCAGATGGGTAAATCGTTCACCGTTGAGTATCCGCCGGGTCCGTGGCCGCTGTACGGTAACCCCAATGCGCTGGAAAGCGCGCTGGAGAATATCGTCCGCAACGCCCTGCGCTACTCGCACACCAAGATTTCCGTCAGCTTCTCAGTGGATAAAGACGGGATTACGGTTAACGTCGATGACGACGGCCCGGGAGTCAGCCCGGAGGATCGCGAGCAGATTTTCCGGCCATTCTACCGGACCGACGAGGCGCGCGACCGCGAGTCCGGCGGCACCGGCCTGGGGCTGGCGATTGTCGAAACCGCTATTCAGCAGCACCGTGGCTGGGTGAAGGCCGACGACAGCCCGCTGGGCGGTCTGCGCTTAACCCTCTGGCTACCGCTGTATAAGCGGACCTGACGCTGACCCGGCCTGCGCTGCGCCGGGTTACCGCCAGGAACGGTCAGGTCGCCCGGGTAAGGCGCTTGCGCCGCTACCCGGGAGACGCTGCGGAAAGCGCCAATATGGGGGAATTATTTCCCCCACAATCGCCGTGAATTATCCTCGATCTTGCCGCTTAAACGGCGCTTCTGCATGGTTCGACTCCAGCTTACCGACAGGCCCGCTACCGACAATAAGCGGTGGTACTGATCGTCATCAAACGGCATCTGCCAGGCAATCGCCCCGGCCTCATGGACGCTGACATCGCTCAGGCGAGAGACCAGTTCGAGCGGCGCATCGCTGGAGACTTGCCCCCCGGCGATCACCCGGTACAACCAGCCGGTCTTCCCGCTGTTTTGCATCAGCTGCGCCATATCACCGATCGCAAAATGAAAGTTGAGCTTGAAGCACGGAGAGCGCGGCTGGGTGACCTGGATCAGCGCCTCGCCCCAGCAAAAGATATCGCCAATGTAGACGTTTTGTTCGGTGAGGCCGGTAGTGGAGAGGTTTTCGCCGAACGCCGGGGCGCAGAACCGATCGGCCTGCTGGGGGAATTCACGGATCCAGTCGGCATAGTGTTCGCGCGGATAGTGACACAGCGCGCGGTCCGGCCCGCCGTGTATTTTCTTCTCCGCCTGCTCATCCCCTTCGAGACCGAGATCGCCGAGCTGCAACTCGCCGTCAACCTGGATTTTGCCGATCGCGCTGGGACGACTGCCCGTGTAGTCCCTGATTTTGCCGACAAAGACATTCACCGGATAATGCATGTCTGCTCTCCTTGCTACCGATATAAAAAAAGCGAGCCATCAGACTCGCTTCTCTCTTAGCACATTGCAACCTTATTTTTTGGCGGCAAAACGCGCTGCAGCTTCGTCCCAGTTCACCACATCCCAGAAGGCTTTGATGTAGTCCGGGCGACGGTTCTGGAATTTCAGGTAGTAAGCGTGTTCCCACACGTCCAGACCCAGGATTGGGAAGCCGGAAGCGCCGGAAATGGCTTCGCCCATCAGCGGGGAATCCTGGTTTGCGGTGGAGACAACGGCCAGTTTGTCACCTTTCAGGACCAGCCACGCCCAGCCGGAACCGAAACGGGTCGCAGCGGCTTTTTCGAATTCCGCTTTGAAGTTGTCCACAGAGCCGAAATCGCGCTCGATAGCCGCTTTCAGGTCGCCCTGCAGGGTGGTACCGGTTTTCAGGCCTTTCCAGAACAGGCTGTGGTTCGCGTGGCCGCCGGCGTTGTTACGCAGTACGGTTTTTTTGTCAGCCGGCAGCTGATCCAGCTTGGTGATCAGCTCTTCAGCGGACAGGTTAGCGAACTCCGGTAGGCTTTCCAGCGCGGCGTTGGCATTGTTCACGTAGGTCTGGTGGTGTTTGGTGTGATGGATCTCCATCGTCTGCTTGTCGAAGTGCGGTTCCAGAGCATCGTAAGCGTACGGCAGGGATGGCAGGGTATAGCTCATAATCATCTCCATTATTGTCGAGCGGCTCAAGTGTTAACGCCGCGTAAGCAGTTTGTCCATTATAGTTAATTAAATGGTATTGAAAATGCTTATCAATGCCGTATTTTTCATATGGATATAACCAGAAGAAATACCCGTCGTTTTGTGATGTAGAACAACTAATTAAGCCCATGGTTGCCAGAGTTCGCCATCCTGTGGCAACGTCCTGAAGGCGGCCAAAGCGGCTAATTTTTACACTCATCGCATCGGAAGCCGCCGTCTCCGATAAAAAAAGATGAGGATAAAATCAATGAACCACGCGATTACGATGGGTATTTTTTGGCATTTGATAGGGGCCGCCAGTGCCGCCTGTTTCTATGCCCCGTTCAAGAAAGTAAAACACTGGTCGTGGGAAACCATGTGGTCGGTCGGGGGGATCGTCTCCTGGCTGATCCTGCCCTGGGCCATCAGCGCCACCCTGTTACCCGATTTCTGGGCCTACTACCGCTCCTTTAACGCCTCCACGCTGCTGCCGGTCTTTCTGTTCGGCGCCATGTGGGGCATCGGTAATATCAACTATGGCTTGACCATGCGCTATCTCGGCATGTCGATGGGGATTGGCATCGCCATTGGCATCACGCTGATTGTCGGTACGCTGATGACGCCGATTATTAACGGTCAGTTTTCGGTGCTGATGCACACCCAGGGCGGTCAAATGACGCTGCTCGGCGTGCTGGTGGCGGTGGTTGGCGTTGGCATCGTCACCCGCGCGGGCCAGCTGAAAGAGCGCAAAATGGGCATCAAAGCCGAAGAGTTCAATCTGAAGAAAGGGCTTCTGCTGGCGGTGATGTGCGGTATCTTCTCGGCAGGGATGTCGTTCGCGATGAACGCCGCCAAACCGATGCATGATGCCGCCGCGGCGCTCGGCGTCGACCCGTTATATGCGGCGCTGCCAAGCTACGTGGTGATTATGGGCGGCGGGGCGCTGGTCAACCTTGGCTTCTGCTTTATTCGTCTGGCGAAAGTGAAGACTCTGTCAGTCAAAGCCGATTTCTCACTGGCCAAACCGCTCATCATCAGCAACCTACTGCTTTCCGCCCTCGGCGGCCTGATGTGGTATCTCCAGTTCTTCTTCTATGCCTGGGGCCACGCCAGCATTCCGGCGCAGTATGACTATATGAGCTGGATGCTGCACATGAGTTTCTACGTACTGTGCGGCGGTCTGGTGGGTCTGGTGCTGAAAGAGTGGAACAACGCCGGTCGTCGTCCGGTGAGCGTCCTGAGCCTCGGCTGCGTGGTGATCATCATCGCCGCCAACATCGTCGGTCTGGGAATGGCCAGTTAAGCACCGGATCATCTGCCTGACAAAGACGCTCTTCAGGCGGCGGCGCGACTGCGCTGCCGCCACTGCCCCGGCGACATGCCGATTTCCCGGCTGAACACCACCGAAAAGTAGTTACTGTCCTCAAAGCCGCACTGCATGGCGATATCGCCGATTAAGCGCTCGGTATGCTGCAACAGATACTGCGCATGGCAGATCCGTAGCTGGCGTAAATAGTGATTGATGGTCATGCCGGTTTGCTGGCGAAATTGCTGCCGTAGCGCCCGCTCGCTGCCGCCCTCCTGCTCGCAGAAACGCTCCAGGACAAAGGGTCGGCTCAGGCTGGCCGCCAGCGCGGCCAGCAGTTTGTCCAACAGCGCTTCGCGCTGCGTCGCCGCCAGATTATCCGTCGCGTAGCGATGGCGCTGGAGGGTCAGCGCCAGCTGAGCAAACAGCAGCTCGGCCATCGCATTCCCCTGCGCATCGTGCCGGGAACACTCGTGCTCAAGCTGGCTAATTACCTGGCGCGCCTGCGCCATACCGGTGCTGCCCATACGCCAGTGGGGCTTCCACGGCGTGCCGAAGAGGCCAGGGATCGCCCCCGCCCAGTCGAAATTGAGCTGCAGCCGCTCCGGGCAATAGATGATGTTCTGCAGAACCAGATCGTTAACGGAAGCATAGGAGTGTTTATCTTCGGCGCGAATATAGAACAGATCGCCGCGGGTAATGCGCCAGGGACGGTCGTTGAGAACGTGCAGCCCGTTGCCCCGCCACACCAGCACCAGCTCGCAGAACTCATGGGTGTGTTCAGCGAAGACGTTTTGCGGGTAGCGGTCGGCCACCGCCACCGCCTGCGTGGCGGAAGGGAAAAACTCCTCTTTACGTAGAATCAGACCGGCCACGGCTCACACTCCCAACGCGGATAACGGCGCATTATTCGCGTTTTTGGTCCGCAATACGTTGACTCCTCTCGCGTTACTGAAGAATAGCGTCGCGCCCCTGGCGGATATCGCGCGGCGACCAGGAAAACTCGCGGCGAAAAAGCGTCGAAAAGTGGTTACTGTCGCCGAATCCGCAGCGATAGGCGATATCAGTCACGCTTTCATCGCTGTGGCGCAGCAGGTGGCGGGCTTTCATCAGGCGCACCCGATTGAGATAGCGCTGCGGCGTCAGGCCGGTCTGCTGCTTCAGCTGGCGGTGTAGAGTACGCAGCGACAGCGAAAACTGCGCCGCCACCTCCTCCCAGCAGATCTCCTGCGCAAAATGGTCTTCCAGCCAGGCCAGCAGCTGATTCAGCCGCGCATCGTTGTTGGTGGCCTCTTCCGCAAGGCTGCTTTTCCGCAGCAGCACCAGCAGCTGCATAAACAGGATCTCACGGCTGGCGACGGCATGGGTATCCGTTTCGCTCCCCATGGCCTCCATCTGCGCCACGATATGCCGCACCTGCTGCAGGACCGTCTGGTTTACCCGCCAGTGCGACGGGTAGTTGCCCTCTTGCTCCTGGGGCAGCAGCTGGCTGACCCCGGCGAGAAAACGAAACGCATCCGGCGCGCGATAGAGCACGTTGGTCAGACACAGATTGTCCGTGTGCTCGTAAAGATGCCGGTCGTGATCGCGAATAAAGCAGACCGAGCCGCCGCCGATGGTATAAGGCTGGCCATTGAAGACGTGAATGCCCGTGCCCTGCTCCACGATGACAATTTCATGGAAATCATGGTGATGCTCCGGAAAGGCCGACTGAGGGAGGCGGGGTTCAATAGCCACCGTCGAGATCCCGGCCTTAAAGAAATCCGTACTGTGCAATATGGTCATGATGCCACCCTCGTAATGAGAAAAATTATCAGTCACCGGCTGATAGTAATGAAGGGTTGGCTATCCGGCCTTCAATTTTTGACCGCGAAATTCGTAAATCCTGCCGCTTTTTCAAGAATCAGCCGGAAAGATGCGGAACTGCGGACCCCATCACATCCTCCTCACCACCGCCCAAAACCGCAATTTGTGATTTTCCTCACGGTCACCTTTGCTTTCTTGCCAGCGGCCAGTTTCGGCTGTCCGTAGCGAGAAGGTGTTAGTCAGCGCCCTTTTTTAGACTGCGGACAATGATTTTAAGAAGGGTCGTTCCATGAGTATTCGTCATTGTGTCGCCGTCGATTTAGGCGCCTCCAGCGGGCGGGTCATGCTCGCCAGCTATCAGTCCGGGCCGCGCGCCCTGACGCTGCGTGAAATTCATCGCTTCACCAACAGCCTGCAGAAGGTGGATGGCTTCGACTGCTGGGATCTCGATAGCCTCGAAGGCGAGATCCGCCGCGGGCTGGAGAAAGTGTGTGAGCAGGGCATCCTGATCGACAGCATCGGCATCGATACCTGGGGCGTGGATTATGTCCTGCTGGATAAGCAGGGTCAGCGCGTCGGGCTGCCGGTCTCCTATCGTGACGACCGCACCCAGGGCCTGCTACGTCACGCTGAAGAACAGCTGGGCCGGGCGGAGATCTATCGCCGCAGCGGCATTCAGTTTCTGCCGTTTAACACCCTTTATCAGCTGCGCGCCCTGGTGGAGCAGCAGCCGGAGCTGGTCAGTCAGGCCGCCCATGCCGTGCTGATCCCCGACTATTTCAGCTTCCGCCTGACCGGCAATCTGAACTGGGAATATACCAACGCCACCACCACCCAGCTGGTCAACATCCACAGCGATAGCTGGGATGAGACGCTGCTGAACTGGACCGGCGCGCCGCGCGAATGGTTCGGTGCGCCGACGCATCCCGGCAACGTTATCGGCCACTGGATTTGTCCGCAGGGTAATAACATCCCGGTGGTCGCCGTCGCCAGCCACGACACCGCCAGCGCGGTGATCGCCTCCCCGCTGGCCGACCGCCATGCCGCCTATCTCTCCTCCGGGACCTGGTCGCTGATGGGGTTTGAAAGCCTGACCCCGTACACCTGCGACGCGGCGCTGCAGGCCAATATCACCAACGAAGGCGGGGCCGAAGGCCGCTATCGGGTGCTGAAAAATATTATGGGCCTGTGGCTGCTGCAGCGGGTGCTGAAAGAGCAAAACGTCAGCGACCTGCAGGGGCTAATCGCCCGCACCGCCGCGCTGCCGGCGTGCCGCTTCATCATTGACTGCAATGACGACCGCTTTATCAACCCGGCCAGTATGAGCGCCGAGATCCAGGCCGCCTGCCGCGGATCCGGTCAGCCGGTGCCTGACAGCGACGCCGAACTGGCGCGCTGCATTTTCGACAGCCTGGCGCTGCTCTACGCCCGGGTGCTTAACGAGCTGGCGGCGCTGCGCGGCCAGCCCTTCAGCCAGCTGCATATCGTCGGCGGCGGCTGCCAGAACGAACTGCTCAACCAGCTGTGCGCCGACGCCTGCGGGATCACCGTCGTGGCCGGCCCGACAGAGGCCTCCACCCTCGGCAATATCGGCATCCAGCTAATGACCCTCGACGAGCTGGCCAGCGTCGATGAGTTTCGTCAGGTGGTGCGCGGCAACGCGTCCCTCACCACCTTTACCCCCAATCCTGATAGTGAAATTGCCCGTTTCGTGGCGCAGTTTCAGCCACAACAGACCAAGGAGCTTTGCGCATGACCACTCAACTTGAACAAGCCTGGGAAATTGCTAAGCAGCGCTACGCCGCCGTCGGCGTGGATGTCGAGGAGGCCCTGCGCCAGCTGGACCGTCTGCCCGTATCCATGCACTGCTGGCAGGGTGACGACGTCGCCGGGTTCGAAAATCCGGCGGGAAGCCTGACCGGCGGCATCCAGGCCACCGGCAACTACCCGGGCAAAGCGCGCAATGCTCAGGAGCTACGCGCCGACCTTGAGCAGGCGCTGAGCCTGATCCCGGGGCCAAAGCGTCTCAACCTGCACGCTATTTATCTGGAATCCGACGCGCCGGTGGCGCGCAATGAGATTAAGCCGAAGCACTTTAAAAACTGGGTTGAGTGGGCGAAAACCAACAAACTGGGGCTGGATTTCAACCCCTCCTGCTTCTCGCATCCGCTGAGCGCCGACGGCTTTACCTTGTCGCATGCCAACGATGAGATCCGCCAGTTCTGGATCGACCATTGCAAAGCCAGCCGCCGCGTATCCGCTTATTTTGGCGAACAGCTGGGCACCCCGTCGGTGATGAATATCTGGGTGCCGGACGGCATGAAGGACATTACCGTTGACCGCTTCGCGCCGCGCCAGCGGCTGCTGAACGCGCTGGATGAAGTCATCAGCGAAAAATTCGACCCGGCGCATCACATTGACGCTGTGGAGAGCAAGCTGTTCGGTATCGGCGCCGAAAGCTACACCGTCGGCTCCAACGAGTTCTATATGGGCTACGCCACCAGCCGCCAGACGGCGCTGTGCCTGGATGCCGGCCACTTCCACCCGACGGAGGTCATCTCCGACAAGATCTCCGCCGCCATGCTCTACATCCCGCGTCTGCTACTGCACGTCAGCCGCCCGGTGCGCTGGGACAGCGACCACGTGGTGCTGCTGGATGATGAGACCCAGGCCATCGCCAGCGAAATCATTCGCCATAACCTGTTTGACCGCGTGCACATCGGCCTCGACTTCTTCGATGCCTCCATCAACCGCATCGCGGCCTGGGTGATTGGTACCCGCAATATGAAAAAAGCGCTGCTGCGCGCCCTGCTGGAACCGACCGATCAGCTGCGCCAGCTGGAGAACGACGGCGATTACACCGCCCGCCTGGCGCTGCTCGAAGAGCAAAAATCCCTGCCGTGGCAGGCCATCTGGGAGATGTACTGCCAGCGTCACGACACGCCGGCGGGCAGCCAGTGGCTGGACAACGTGCGGGCTTATGAGAATGCGGTTCTGAGCCAGCGCGGGTAATGCACGGGCTTCCCCGGGTCGCGGCTGACGCCTTACCCGGGCGACGAACCGGTAGCCCGGATAAGCCGTTTACGGCGCAATCCGGGGGCACGCACATATTTAGGGTGAGGGGGTCAACCCCTCACCGAATCAACAGGAAAGACAAGACTATGCAGACCATTATCGACGCCTGGTTCGTCCAGGGCATGATCAAAGCCACCTCCGACGCCTGGCTGAAGGGCTGGGACGAGCGCAACGGCGGCAACCTGACGCTGCGTCTGGATGAGGCGGATATCGAACCTTACGTGGCGGATTTCCACGCTAAACCACGCTATATCGCCCTCAGCCAGCCGATGCCAACCCTGGCTAACCAGCCGTTTATCGTCACCGGCTCCGGCAAATTCTTCCGTAATGTCCAGCTCGACCCGGCCGCTAACCTTGGCGTGGTGAAAGTCGACAGCGACGGCGCGGGATACCATATCCTGTGGGGCCTGACGGAGGATGCAGTGCCGACCTCCGAGCTGCCGGCACACTTCCTGTCGCACAGCGAGCGCATCAAACTGACCGACGGCAAGGACCGGGTGATCATGCACTGTCATGCCACCAACCTGATTGCCCTGACCTACGTCCTGGAGAACCACAGCGATCTGTTCACCCGCAAGTTGTGGGAAGGCAGCACCGAATGTCTGGTGGTCTTCCCGGATGGCGTCGGCATTCTGCCGTGGATGGTGCCAGGCACCGATGAAATCGGCCAGGCGACTGCGGAAACCATGCAAAAACACTCGCTGGTGCTGTGGCCGTTCCACGGCGTCTTCGGCAGCGGCCCAACCCTGGATGAGACCTTCGGCCTGATCGACACCGCCGAGAAGTCCGCCGAAGTGCTGGTGAAAGTCTTGTCCATGGGCGGTATGAAGCAGACCATCACTCGCGAAGAGCTTATCGCCCTTGGCAAACGCTTCAACGTGCAGCCGCTGCAGTCCGCGTTAGATCTTTATCCATAACAACATCGCGCCCCGCTCACCGAGACGGGGCGAAGCCTCACCTGCAAACCCTACAAAACTGACTCATGTGGAGTAAAAGCAATGAAAACAAAGACAAGCTTGATCCTCACCGTTGCCGCCCTGGCGTTGTCCGGTTCCGCCTTAGCAGAAGTCAAAATCGCCCTCGTGGCGAAATCGCTGGGAAATGGCTTCTTCGAAGCCGCCAACGTTGGCGCCCAACAGGCAGCCAAAGAGTTAGGTGATGTCAAAGTGATCTACACCGGCCCGACCACCACTACCGCCGAAGCGCAGATCGACGTGCTGAACGGGTTGATCGCCCAGGGGGTGGATGCGATCGCCATTTCCGCTAACGATCCGGACGCGGTGGTGCCGGTGCTGAAAAAAGCGATGCAGCGCGGCATCAAGGTGGTCTCGTGGGACTCCGGCGTGGCGCCGGCAGGCCGCCAAATCCATCTTAATCCCTCCAATAACGCCTTAATTGGCGAGACCAACGTCAAGCTCGCCGCCGATGCGCTGAAGGCGCTGAACGTGGAGAAGGGGGATGTGGCAGTGTTAAGCGCCACTCCGACCTCCACTAACCAGAATATCTGGATTGAGGAGATGAAAAAGGTGCTGCCGCAGTATCCGTCCGTACACCTTGTCACGGTCGCCTACGGTGACGATCTGTCGGATAAAAGCTACCGCGAAGCGGTGGGCCTGCTGAAATCATATCCGGACCTGAAAGTCATTGTTTCGCCGTCATCGGTGGGGATTGTGGCCGCCGCGCAGGCGGTGAAGGACCAGGGCAAAATCGGCAAAGTGTATGTCACCGGGCTGGGGCTGCCGTCGGAAATGGCCGGCGCGATCAAGTCTGGCGCCAGCAAAAGTTTCGCCATCTGGAACCCGATTGACCTGGGCTACGCCGCCACCTATCTGGCCGACGATTTAGTCAAAGGCACCGCGACCAAAACCGAAGCCAGTATGGGCAAGCTGGGCAAAGTGAAGCTGGATGCCGAGGGGAATGGCGCGATGGCCGAGCCGTTTGTCTACGATGCGAGCAACATCGATAAGTTCTCGAAGATTTTCTAACCCTTGTTCCCTCACCCCGGCCCTCTCCCAGAGGGAGAGGGGCAACGACTGGCCCTCTGCGCGATGCGGCCAGCGGGCGCCGGACCGTTCCCTCTCCCCTTTGGGGAGAGAGTTAAGGTGAGGGGCGATTTTACGGAGAACTATCATGTCAGCATCAACGCCACTGCTGTCGCTGAAGGGGATCACCAAGATTTTTCCCGGTGTGCGTGCCCTTGAGAACGTACAGCTTGATCTCTGGCCCGGCAAAGTGACCGCCCTCATCGGCGAAAACGGCGCGGGGAAATCCACGCTGGTCAAAGTCATGACCGGTATTTATCAGCCCGAAGAGGGGGAGATCCTCTATAAAGCGATCCCCATTCATCTGCCGACGCCGGAATCGGCGCACAAGGTAGGGATCACCGCCATTCACCAGGAAACCGTGCTGTTTGACGAACTCTCGGTCAGCGAAAACATTTTCGTCGGCCAGTATCTGTATAAGGGGCTGTTCAAAACGCTCGACTGGCCCGCGATGCATCGCCGGGCTGGCGAGATCCTCGCCCGGCTTGAAGTTCTGATCGACCCGCGCGCCACGCTGAAAACGCTCAGCATCGCCCAACGGCACATGGTGGCGATTGCCCGGGCGTTGGCTTTCGACGCCCAGGTGGTGATCCTGGATGAGCCGACCGCCGCGCTCTCGCAACATGAAATTCTGGAGTTTTATCAGATCGTTGAGCGTCTGAAGCAGGACGGGAAAGCGATCCTGTTTATCTCGCATAAGTTCGATGAAATTTTCGAGCTGGCCGACTATTACACCATCCTGCGCGACGGCGTTTACGTCAGCTCCGGGGCGATGAGCGATATCACCGAAGAGCGGATGGTGTCGATGATGGTGGGCCGGGCAATCGACCAAACCTACCCGAAAGTCGACTGCACGCCCGGAGAAACTGTGCTGGAGGTAAACGATCTTTGTCATCCTACCGAGTTTGCCCACATCAGCTTCAGCCTGCGCAAGGGAGAAATTCTAGGCTTTTACGGCCTGGTGGGCGCCGGACGCACCGAGCTGATGCAGGCACTCTCCGGCGTAACGCATCCCTCCTCCGGCGAGATCCGGCTGAACGGCAGCCCCATGCGCTTTCGCCAGCCCGCCGACGCCATCCGCGCGGGCATCGTCTGCGTACCGGAAGAGCGGCAGAAACAGGGGGCGATCATCGCCCTGCCCATCGCCCAAAACATCAGTCTGCCGCAGCTCAGTAAGCTCAACCCTAACGGCGTCCTGAACGACGCCCGGGAATGGCGGCTGGCGGACGAGTACGCCTCGCGCCTGCAGGTTAAAGCCTTCAGCTGGCGGCAGCCGGTGGAGACCCTCTCCGGCGGCAACCAGCAGAAAGTGGTGATCGGCAAATGGCTGGCGACCCATCCCGAGGTGATTATCCTCGACGAGCCGACCAAAGGCATCGATATCGGCTCTAAAGCCGCCGTGCATCAGTTTATGTCCGAGCTGGTCAGCCAGGGGCTGGCGGTGATTATGGTCTCGTCAGAGTTGCCCGAAGTGATGGGCATGGCCGACCGGATTATCGTGATGCACGAAGGGCTGATGGTCGCCGAGTACCGGGCCGGGGAAGCGACGGCGGAAACCATCGTTAGCGCCGCCAGCGGCATTGGCCAGGAGGCAGCATGATGGGACACGCATGGCTGAAGCATCGCGAAGCGCTGCTGGCGGTGGTCATCATTTTGATGATCGGCGCCATTGGCAGCCGAGCGCCATCGTTCGTTTCACCGGGCAATCTGGTGGAGATGTTTAACGATACCGCCATCCTTATCATCCTCGCCCTCGGGCAGATGATGGTGCTGCTCACCAAAGGCATCGATCTGTCGATGGCCGCCAACCTGGCGCTGACCGGGATGATCGTCGCCCTGCTTAACGCCCACTATCCGGGTATTCCGGTGGTGGCGCTGCTGGCGCTGGCAACCCTGCTGGGCCTGCTGATGGGGGTGATTAACGGCCTGCTGGTCTGGCGCCTCGGCATTCCCGCCATCGTGGTGACCCTGGGCACCATGAGCATTTATCGCGGCATTATCTTTCTGCTGACCGACGGCGGCTGGGTTAACTCACATCAGATGAGCGCTGATTTCCTCAGTCTGCCGCGCAGCGCCCTCCTGGGATTGCCGCTGCTGAGCTGGTGCGCCATCGCCGCGCTGCTGCTGGTGGGTTATTTCCTGCGCTACAGCCGCACCGGCCGGGCCTTATACACCGCAGGCGGCAACGCGACGGCGGCGTACTACACCGGTATTAACGCCGGGAAAATGCAGTTCGTCAGCTTCTGTCTCTCCGGCGCGCTGGCCGGCTTCTGCGGCTATCTGTGGATCTCGCGCTTCGCCGTCGCCTATGTCGACGTAGCGAACGGCTTTGAACTGCAGGTGGTCGCCGCCTGCGTGATCGGCGGTATCAGCACCATGGGCGGAAGCGGACGGGTGCTGGGCTGCCTGTGCGGCGCGCTGTTCCTCGGCGTCATCAATAATGCCCTGCCGGTGATCGGCATCTCGCCGTTCTGGCAAATGGCGATTTCCGGGGCGGTGATCGTCATGGCGGTGCTGCTTAACGAGCGCGGCAATCGCGGTCACGGGCGGTTAATCCTGCGTAACGCGGCGCTAGCCCGGCAGAAACAGGGGGTGAAATCATGAGCAAGATGATGGTATCTGAAGAGATGAAAAACGCCCCGGCCGCGCCGTCGCCGCTGCGCCGCCTGCTGTGCTGGGAAGGGTTTTTACTGGCGGTCACCCTGGCGGTATTTATCGGCAACGCCCTGGCTTCCCCTTATTTCCTTAATATCTGGAACCTGTCGGACGCCACCTTCACCTTTACCGAGAAGGCGATCGTCGTCCTGCCGATGGCGATGCTGATTATCGCCCGGGAAATCGATCTGTCGGTAGCCTCGACGATGGCGCTCAGCTCAACGGTGATGGGCTTCTGCGCGGCGGCGGGGATGGATACGCCGCTGCTGGTATTGGTCGGGTTGGGCGTGGGTCTGCTGTGCGGCCTGTTCAACGGTATCCTGGTGACGCGTTTTAACCTGTCGTCGATCGTGATCACCATCGGCACCATGAGCCTGTATCGCGGCATCACCTATATCCTGCTGGGCGATCAGGCGCTCAACCACTACCCGGAGAGCTTTGCCTGGTTCGGCCAGGGGTACGTGTGGGGCGCGCTCTCTTTTGAGTTTGCGCTGTTTATCCTCCTCGCGGCCGCCTTCACCTTCTTGCTGCATAAAACCAACTTTGGTCGCCGGACCTACGCCATCGGCAATAATCCGACCGGCGCCTGGTACTCCGGGATCAACGTGAAGCGCCATAACCTGGCGCTGTTCGCGCTGGTCGGGCTGATGGCCGGACTGGCGGCGGTCCTGCTGACCTCACGGCTCGGCAGTACCCGCCCTACCCTGGCGATGGGCTGGGAGCTGGCGGTTGTCACCATGGCGGTGCTCGGCGGCGTCAATATTCTCGGCGGCTCCGGCAGCATGCCCGGGGTGATCATCGCCGCCTTTCTGATGGGGCTGGTGACCTTCGGCCTGAGCCTGCTCAACGTCCCCGGCATCGTGATGTCGGTGATTATCGGCGCGATGCTGATCGTGGTTATCTCCCTGCCGATTATGACCCGGCGGATGCTGCAGCGAAGACGATGTTAATTTCCCCTTCACCCTAAATCCCGGAGGCGGTGCTACGCACCTGTCCTGGCTACCGGCCTGCAGACGCCAGTGAACCTGTAGCCCGGGTAAGGCGCCAGCCGCGACCCGGGAGTGGGTGAAGGGAAACGGATTACCCAAATCAACATTAAGGAGAATTATCATGAGTTTTATGTTGGCACTACCCAAAATCAGCCTCCACGGCGCGGGCGCAATCGGTGATATGGTTAAGCTGGTGGCAGGTAAAGGGTGGGGTAAAGCGCTGATCGTCACCGACGGGCAGCTGGTGACGCTGGGCCTGCTGGACAGTCTGTTTTCCGCGCTGGATGAACAGCAGATGGCATATCAGCTGTTTGACGACGTGTTCCCCAACCCTACCGAAGCGCTGGTGCAGCAAGGCTATGCGGCGTACCAGGCGGCCCGCTGCGATTACCTGATCGCCTTCGGCGGCGGCAGCCCGATTGATACCGCCAAGGCGATAAAAATCCTCACCGCCAACCCTGGCCCCTCCACAGCCTATTCCGGCGTCGGCAAAGTGAAAAACGCTGGCGTGCCGCTGGTGGCCATCAACACCACTGCCGGCACGGCGGCGGAGATGACCAGCAACGCAGTGATTATCGATAGCGAGCGTCAGGTAAAAGAGGTGATTATCGACCCGAACCTGATCCCGGATATCGCCGTCGACGACGCCAGCGTGATGCTCGACATCCCGCCAGCCGTTACCGCCGCCACCGGCATGGACGCCCTGACCCACGCCATCGAGGCCTTTGTCTCCGTTGGCGCCCATCCCCTGACCGACGCCAACGCCCTCGAGGCCATCCGCCTGATCAACCTGTGGCTGCCGAAAGCGGTAGACGATGGACACGATCTGCAGGCCCGCGAGCAGATGGCGTTTGGCCAGTATCTGGCGGGCATGGCGTTCAACAGCGCCGGCCTCGGGCTGGTACACGCCCTGGCCCATCAGCCTGGCGCCACCCACAACCTGCCGCACGGGGTGTGCAACGCCATCCTGCTGCCGATCATCGAAAACTTTAACCGCCCGAACGCCGTGGCGCGCTTCGCCCGCGTGGCGCAGGCGATGGGTGTCGATACCCGCGGCATGAGCGATGAAGCCGCCAGCATGGAGGCCATCAACGCCATTCGCGCGCTGAGCAAACGCGTGGGGATCCCCCAGGGCTTCAGCCAGCTTGGCGTCAGCAAAGCCGATATCGAAGGCTGGCTGGACAAAGCGCTGGCCGACCCGTGCGCGCCATGTAACCCGCGCCCCGCCAGCCGCGATGAGGTCCGCGAGCTCTATCTGGAGGCATTATGATCCGTAAAGCCTTTGTCATGCAGGTGAACCCCGACGCGCACGAGGAGTACCAGCGCCGTCATAACCCCATCTGGCCGGAGCTGGAGGCTACGCTGAAAGCCCACGGCGCGCACCACTACGCCATCTATCTCGATAAAGAACGCCACCTGCTGTTCGCCACGGTGGAGATTGAGTCGGAAGCCCGCTGGGAGGCGGTCGCCAGCACGGAAGTGTGCCAGCGCTGGTGGAAATACATGCGCGAGGTGATGCCCAGCAACCCGGACAACAGCCCGCTGAGCGCGAAGCTCAAAGAAGTGTTTTATCTGGCGTGAACCCCCACGACGCCGGAGAGTACCTTCCCCGGCCTCCCGCCATGCGTGCTGGAGGCCGTTTCAACGGCGGTAATGCAAAACAGGGAACACGATCCTTTGCGCCCCCAGTTTTTCTCGCCCATCATCCGGGAAAAAGTACGTATTTGTCTTTATCCGCATCGGTAATTTCTCTTAATACCCGGCAAGGTACGCCTGCGGCAACCACATTCGCCGGTATGGAGCGATTGACCACACTGCCCGCGCCTATGACTGAATTCTGGCCAATCGTTACCCCGGGATTAATAATCACCCCCGTGCCTAACCAGACCCCATCTTCAATCACCACCGGTAATGAAAACTGTTGATGCGTATGGCGCAGCGCGGGGTGGATGGGATGCCCGGCGGTGGAGATAGTGACATTTGGCGCAAACATGACGTTATTGCCGATGATAATGTCCGCATCGTCGACCAGCGTGAGGTTAAAATTGGCATAAAAATTATCACCAATCGTCGTATGGATCCCATAGGCAATATTGATCGGCGGCTCTATCCAGCATTGTTCGCCGACCTTCGCGAACATGCGCTGAATAATATCGTTGCGCAATTCCTGATTAAACGGATGCGAATGATTATATTCATAGGCCCGCGCTTTACCCATCAGCCGCTGCTCCGGCAAACCATATCCTGCATCCAGGTAAAGCTCACCGCTGTTCATACGTTTTTTCATATCCATCATGACCTCTTCCTTCTCTGTCAGGCACCATCCTGTGCCACGGAATGTTGATAATTAAACCGTCATCGCATTATCGCGCAGCGGCTCAGTTTTCGTCTTACCCGCTAACGTAAACGCCGATATTAAAGTGACGGTGAGGGCAATACCGCCGAGGATCATATAAGTCTCCTGGAAACCAATCCGATCATACATATTCCCGGCGAAGGCGGAGAGGAAGATCGCCGCCACCTGCTTGGCGAACTGGAAGCCCACCAGGTAAATGGTCGCCGACAGCCGGACGTCAAACACGCCGGTAATATATTTAAAGGCGCCCACCAGCAGGAACGGCACCTCCAGCGCATGGAGCATTTTCAGCGCCACCACTTCCGCGGCGGTGGTGGCGAAGGAAGAGCCAATCATTCTTGCCGCCATCACCATCCCGGCAATCAGCAAGGTATTCTTCGCCCCGATGCGGTTAATAATCCACGGCGAGCTGAACATAATGATGGCGTTACAAATTTCTCCCGCGGTGGTGGCGAAACCAAAGGCACGGGTGCCTGCTTCCGGGGTCGCGAAGAACGATTTGAAGAAGGTGGCGAACTGCTGATCGAAAACGTCATACACGCAGGCCACGCCGATGACGTACAGAATAAACATCCACATCTTCCGCTGGCGGAACATGCGCACCGCCGTTTTTAAATCGATCGCCGGGCGATTGGCGCCGAGCGAGTCCATTACCTGCGCGGACTGACTGGCCTGCGGTTTGGCGATAGCCACCAGCACCACCAGCAGCAGCGCGGCGGCCGAGCCCATCCAGAACACCCACTCCGGGTTAACGCTGAACAGCATCCCCGCCGTGGTGGCGCACAGCGCCCAGCCCAGGCAACCAAAGGTGCGCGCCTTGCCGTATTCAAACCCGCTGTTGCGGCTTACCCGTTCGATATAGGCCTCCATCGCGCCGGCGCCGGCGGAGAACACAAAGCCAATGTAAGCGCCGCCGCTCAGCGCCCCGAGCCAGATATTGGTTTTCAGCAGCGGAGCGAAAACATAAAGGAAGAAGGGAGCAATCAACACCAGCAGAACGGTCACGATCCACATCAGGTGTTTTTTCAGCCCCAGCTTGTCAGAGATCACCCCGAGGATCGGCTGGAAACAG
The DNA here is from genome assembly GCF_040062505.1 of Klebsiella sp. JN_Kp127. Lineage (NCBI taxonomy): Bacteria > Pseudomonadati > Pseudomonadota > Gammaproteobacteria > Enterobacterales > Enterobacteriaceae > Klebsiella > Klebsiella sp. JN_Kp127. The sequence goes on along the minus strand of NZ_JBEAHS010000040.1, from coordinate 39,154 downwards.
ATGGCGAACAGCGACAGGCTGGAGAAAACGAGGCCGGTTTCGGTTTTATTCAGGCCGATGACGTCCGACAGCCAGATCGGCAGAAACGGAAAGCAGGTGGCCATGATGAAGAAGTAGAGAAAGAAGAACAGCCCGAAAATCCAGAAGTTGGGGTTGTTTTTGTGGGTACAGACGGTCGGGTTCATTATATTTTCCTCAAGAAGGGCCGCGGCGCGGCCCGGTACCATCACACGCGTTGCAGGCCAATCAGAATGGCGCTTTCCGGGTCGAGGATGGGCAGCGCCAACCCCGCCTGCTGTAGCCACTCACCGCTTACGGTCTGCGGCGTCGTCATCCATGCCGGCAGCTTCCGCATGGTGTGGCCGCCCTCGCCGGTGATCTGTATGTTCGGATGATCGAGGAGCGTCACCTGATAGCGGGCGCTCGCCTCCAGCCCCGCCAGGCGCAGCGGCGCCATCAGGGTGTAGTCCGGCATCGCCAGCTGGCTGACGAGGAAAATCGCCTGCGCTTTATCCGGGCTGACGACGCCATGGGCAAGGGTGGTGGCGTCCGGCATATCCATCCGCCACTGCACGCCGTGATGGATCACGTCGCGCCATTGCTTATGCAGGGCCGCGTATTTCCGGTACCCGGCGCGTTCTTCTTCATCGGCGCTCACCGGATCCAGCTCAAGCCCCATATGACCGAACAGCGCCGTCAGGCCGCGGAAGGCGATACTGTGCTGGCGGAAGGTGGCATGACAGTGGCGATTACCGATGTGCGCGCCCATCACCTCCGGCGGGAAGAAGTAGCTCATGCCGCGCTGGATGGTATTGCGTTCAAGGGCGTCATTGTTGTCAGAAGCCCAGAAGCGATGGCTGCGCTTGAGGACTTCATAATCGATACGACCGCCGCCGGAGGAGCAGGATTCAAATTCAATATGCGGGAAGCGGGCCACCAGCGTATCGAGCAGGCGATAGAACTGGCGGGTTTGCGCATCGGCGGCAGCTTTACCGTTATGCCCGGGCTGCACCAGCTCGCGGTTCATATCCCACTTCACATAATCCACCGCGTGCTCGCCCAGCAGCCAGCTCATCCGCTCCAGCAGATAATCAAAAGCTTCCGGAATATTCAGGTTCAGGACAAACTGATGACGCCCGGGAAGCGGCGTATAGCCCGGCAGCGCCAGCACCCAATCAGGGTGTGCCCGAAACAGATCAGAATCCGGGTTAATCATCTCAGGCTCCACCCAGATGCCGAACTCCATCCCCAGCGATTTCACGTGGTCGATAACCGGCGTCAGACCGTGGGGATATTTGTCCTCATCGAGATACCAGTCGCCAAGCGCCGCCCAGTCGTCGTTGCGTCCTTTAAACCAGCCGTCGTCAATGATAAAACGCTCCACGCCCAGCGCCGCTGCTTCATCCGCCATGCGCATGATGTAGTCCGGATCGTGGTCGAAATAGATCCCCTCCCAGGTATTGAGATGCACCGGGCGCGGCTTGTTGCCCGGGAAGCGAATGATCCGTTCGCGCAGATAACGATGGAACTGCTGGCTCATACCGTTCAGCCCGTTCGCCGAGTAGCTGGCATACAGGTACGGCGTCCATAAGGTTTCCCCTTCCGCCAGCGCCATTTCGCCAGGCAGATAGAGCGCCTCGGCCTGCAGATAGCGGCGGCCATCGGTTTTCACCTCCGCCCGCAGGCGATGGTTGCCGCTCCAGCCCAGATGCACGCCCCAGACTTCACCCTGCATCTCGCTAAAGGCGTTGCTGCCGGTGATCAAGGCCGGGAAATGTTCGTGAGAGGTACGCCCGCGGCGGTTCTCCAGCACAAAGCTGTCGTGCTCCAGGGTCAGGCGATGAGGCTGAAACTCGCGGATCCAGCGGCCGTGGAAAGCCATTACCTCGCGAGCGCGTTCGGCGACCGGCAGCGTGACCGCCAGGCGCTCCACCTGCCATGGGCTGGCGCGCAGATTGGTCACGCCATGGCGCACGCTCAGCACGCCGCTGCTATCAAGCTGGATTTCACTGCACAACCGCAGGCCGGCCTGCGGGTCTTCGCTGACCAGGGTCAGCGTCTGGCCCTCGTGCCGCACTTCGCTGGTGGCGAAAATCGGCGAGGCATCCAGCCCCTGGCGATGGCCTTCAATGCCCGGAGCGCCAAACAGACCGTGACCCAGCTCCGCCATTAAGGTGACCGGGGAATCGACGTCGAGGCGGCCATTGGCGACCGGCCGCGTCAGGCTGTCGGCATCCTGCGGCGAAAAGTGGCTTAAATGCGGCCCCCAGTAGATAATTTCGGCGAAAGGGTGGGTTTTGATCACCACGTCAGCCGCTGCGCTTTGCAGGCGTATAATCGAATCAGACATTAGACATCTCCACTTCAAGGAATGCCTTACTGTTGATCCGAAACGTTTCGGACGCCAACCAAAACGTTTTGGATCCGTGATCGAGTTCAGGAAATTAATCTGTGGAGAGCGGTATCAGGCGGTTTCGCCGGGGATGAATTCGGGCTGCCAGAGCACCTGGAGCGAGGCCAGATCCTCGCCGGCGATTAAGCGGCGGACCATCGTGGCTATCTGGCGTCCAACCCCCTGTCGGGTGGACTGAACCACTGCGCCTACCGGGGTGTCGATGATGCTGTCCTGCGGCAAACCGTCGTAGACCACCAGTGAGACGCGCTCGGCGCCGGTAAGACGCCCGAGCTGAGCCAGGGCCATCGCCGCGCCGTCGCCATGGGTGTTGCAGTCGGTGACAATCGCCGTTGGCGGTTCAGGCAAGCGCAGCAGCTCCATCGTTGCCTGAAACCCGCCGCGGCGGGTGGGCGGCACGCTGCGCAGCCAGGTTTCCGCCAGGCCCGCTTCGCGCAGGGCTTCCAGGTATCCGTTGCGCCGTTGGGTAATAAACGCCTGATTATTATTTTCACTCAGCAGCGCGATGCGCCGATGCCCCTGTCTAATCAGATGGCGGGTGGCGCGGTAGGTGCCCGCCTGGTTATCGAAATCAAACCAGGCGTAGGGCTGCGGCAGGCGGCTACGGCCCAGCGCGAGGAAAGGAAAGCCGGAAGAGAGCAGCTGAATCAGGCGCGGGTCGTCGTCCAGGGTATGCGCGACGATCAGCGCATCGACGCGACGGCTCTGCACCATGCGCATATACCCGTGCTTATCGGCCTGTTCATCATCGGCGATCAGCAGTAAATCAATCTCATAGCGCGCCAGTTCGTGGCTGATTTCTCCCACCATTTCGAGAAAGACGTTGTTATTCAGCGGCGCGGGGCGCACGGGGAACACGAGGCCAACGGCGTCGATTTTGCCCATTTTCAGGCGACGCGCGAACGTGTTTGGCCGATATCCGCGACGCTGCGCTTCAGCCTCGACGCGAGCACGGGTCTCCTGCGACACATCATCATAGCCGTTTAACGCGCGGCTGACGGTCGTAACCGAGATCCCAAGTTCTTTAGCAATGGCTTTCAGCGACATAGGTATGCCTGTCTTCGCGGAAGAATGCGGCTAGTGTCCCGCAATACGGCTATGGCGTCCAGCGAGAGCGCGACGCCCGCCGGTGCGATGTCAGTTTTGCTCAGCGATCAGCAGCGCCTGCGTATCCGGCTCCAGGGCCTGAAACACATGCTCCTGATCCGCCGGGTAGCAGATATAGTCGCCCTCGCCGAGCTCTTCCGGCGCCGACGTCAATCCTACCCGCGCGCGCCCCTGAGTGACGATAATATGTTCCACTGACCCTGGCGGATGCGGATGCGAAATGCGGTCGGCGCCGGGCTGGGTGAGCAGCAAATAGATGTCCCTACGCGCGCCGGGCGGGCAGGCGGCCAGCAAAATAGCCTGATAGTTCGCCTGCTCCGCCACCACTTTTGTCCCCTCGCCGCGGCGGATCACCTGCGTTTTGTTCACCTGCGGCTCAAGCAGCCGGGCAAATGGAATATCCAGCGCCACGCAGAGCGACCACAGCGTTTCCAGACTAGGATTACCGTTGCCGGACTCCAGTTGCGATAGCGTGGATTTGGCGATACCCGCCCGACGCGCGACTTCCGCCAGCGAAAGCCCGGTCCGCGCCCGCTCCCGCACCAGACTTTTGGCGATAACGCTGATTGGCTGTGTCATACCCGCCCCTTTGTTTTTTATATCGAACGATTCGTTCGCCTTGAAAAACGATCATTATGTGTTCATTATAATGGAAATTCGTTCGATATGGCTAAGTGATATGAAACAAACTCTCTCCAGTCTCAGCGGAGACACGATAAAAGCGATTGCTTTAGTTTGCCTCGCCGTCGGGGTGGTGGGCATGTCCTATGGGTCGCTGGCGGTGGCTTACGGCTTCCCCTTATGGGTGCCGCTCGTGCTTTCGGTGTCCGTGCTGGCGGGCGCCTCTGAATTTATGTTTATCGGCATTGTCGCCAGCGGCGGTAGCCCACTGGCCGCCGCCGCCGCTGGCCTGTTAGTCAACGCGCGTCATATCCCTTTCGGGGTGACCGTGCGCGAACTGGTGGGTCGGCGCGCCTTAAGCTTTATCGGGTGCCACATTATGAACGACGAGAGCGTGGTCTTTGGCTTGTCGCAGCCCACCCCCGTGCAGCGCAAAGCGGCCTACTGGCTGTGCGGCGCCGGCGTGGCGCTGATCTGGCCTTTGGGTACGCTCACCGGCGCGGCCGTCGGCAAACTGCTGCCGGCGCCGGAGACCATCGGGCTTGATGCGGTCTTCCCGGCAATCCTGCTGGCGCTGGTGATCCCGGCCTTTAAAAACCGTACCACGCTGATCCGCGCCGCCAGCGGCGCCGCGCTGGCGCTTGCCGCCGTGCCGTTTGCGCCTACCGGGCTGCCGGTGCTGCTCTCGCTGTTTGGTTTACTGTCGAGGAAAAAATAATGGGCAATATGACGCTGTTTATCGCCGGTATCGCCATCCTGTCGCTGGGAACCTATCTGATGCGTCTTGGCGGCGCGAAGCTTGGTAATCAGCTGGCCTTTTCCGAGCGCTCGCAGGCGCTGCTTTCCGATGCGGCGACGGTGCTGCTTTTTTCCGTCGCCCTGGCCACCACTTTTTATGAAGGCGCGCATTTCGCCGGCATGGCGCGCGTTCTGGGCGTTGTCGTCGCCGTGTTCCTCGCCTGGCGCAAGGTGCCGCTGATCGGCGTAATTATCGCCGCGGCGGTGGTGACGGCGCTGCTGCGGCTGGCGGGTATGCCCTAGGACGGGTATGCGAAATTCGCCAGACCGGTGCGTTGTCCGCTAATTGTGCCTTCAAGCCAGTGAATAACCGGCGTTATCTCCAGCGGGCGCCGCTGGTCTATCGTCAGAAGGGGCCCTAAAGACATGGGCTGCGCACGCCCGGCCAGCTGGGCCAGCTCCGGCAGATACTCTTCGCCGGGGTGACCCGGCGACCGCGTCGCCAGCCGCGAGGCATAGCGCGCGACCGCCAGCTCGGGGGAGATATGGTTCCAGATCTCAATCACCTGCTCCACGCCCGCCTGCTGCAGCAATTTTTGCAAGGTCTCCCGGGGCTGGAAGCCGAACCAGGCGTCGATCAACCAGACCATGCTGGCAGGCGATGCGCCGACAATCGACCAGATCACCTCATACGCCGCACAGCCCAGTTGGCGATTCATTGGCCGGTCGACCGGGGCCAGACGCGCCATAAACGGCTCTTTGATGCCGTCGATCGTCAATACCGGCAGGCTGAAGGTCTCCGCCAGCAAACGGGTGATGGTACTCTTCCCCGAAGCCGGAATGCCGTTGATTAAAATAGCCGTTTTGCAGACTGGGGTCAGATGTCTGTTCATAGTAATGCGACAACCTCCTCCCGGCTGCGGGCCATCCGCAGTTTGGCCATCGTGTCATTGTTATCCAGCAGCGCGACGATGGAGCGGATCCCCTCCTCGATATGCGCATTGCTATCCCGGGCGCCAAACATAATGACAATGTCGGCCTTTTCACTGTCTGCAAAGGGAATCGGCTTTTCCAACAGCACCAGGCTAAAGCAGTTGCGTCTGACGCCGCACTCGGGTCGGGCATGGGGGATAGCAATACCTTCATCGAAAACGTAATAGGCGCCATGGTTCAGGGTATTGTCGATCACCGCCTGGCTATATTCGGTCGAAATAAAGCCTTTTGCCTCCAGCGGGCGGGCAGCCAGCTTTATTACCCGCTGCCAGTCGGACTCCACAACGCCAACCTGAATAGCATCGGCCTCAATAAGCAGTTCTTTTATGGTCATTCTGTATTCCTAAATATTGCGGCGAATAATATTGCGTAAATTATCAATCTGCAGAAACAGCGTATCAATATCCTGCCGGTGAGTGGTGCTTTTGGCATATATGGATAGCGCCCGGTTGTAAGTCAGCATCAATGTTTTTTGCACCTCGCTATTGCCAGGCTGGCGCTGTAGTGCGCCTTCCAGCCTGGCAATCTCCTCCGCCAACTGACGGGACTGTTGATCATAATCCTGCAGCGGGGTTTGCTCTTTTTTCCACAACGTTTTCAATGATTCAAACATAGCAAGTTCCCTCCCTGGCGGAAGACAGGGCAACGAAATAGAGAGTGACGGAGAAAACGTTATTTAAATAACGCCATTTTTTCCATTAAGACATCAGTGACAGCCTGGTTGGCGGGAATTAAGAATTTCCGTACGCTGTCATTCACTTTCCCTTTCTCAAACGTCGTTTTACAGCGGTCAACCCACTGCACGTTCATTTCCGTCCCGACGTTCACTTTATTAATCCCTTCGGTGACGGCCAGCCGCATATCCTCATCGCTGACGCCGGTACCGCCGTGCAGTACCAGCGGCACGCCGGTCGCCGCGCTAATCTGTTTCAGCCGCTGGTGCTGTATCTGCGCTTTACCGGTGTAGAGGCCATGCACAGTGCCCACCGAGACGGCCAGCATATCGACCTGGGTCTCCTCCACAAAGCGTTTCGCGTCTTCGACGGTGGTAAAGCAGATATCTTCCGCCGCCACCGCTTTTCCATCCTCTGACCCGCCGATCGCCCCCAGTTCGCCTTCTACCGTAATATTGCGCGGGCGGGCCATCTCCACCACTATTCGCGTATTACCGATATTTTCCTCAAGGCTTAAATGTGAGCCGTCGTACATCACCGACGAAAAGCCCGCGTTCATTGCCGTCTCGATGGCCTTAATATCTGAGCAGTGGTCAAGATGCAGACAGGTTGGAATATTTTCACTGTCCGCTAATGAACGCACGGCGTCGACCAGCAAACGATAGCCGAGGTACTCCGCGGTCCCGGTTGAAATTTGGATCATTAACGGGCTGTGGCTGTTTTGCGCGGCTTTGAAAAATGCCGGTAGCATCTCAATACAGTGCAAGTTAAACGAGCCAATCGCTTTAAAATTTCTCTCTTGGGCGATTTTTAAAATCTCATTGAAATTATACAGACTCATGAACATTTTCCCCTTTCGGCTTAGCGGATTTCCCGTTGACAAACCATGCCAGTGCGGCGACAAACACAATAAATAAGGCGACAAAGAGCCAGTTATTCTGGAAGGCGTGGCCTAATACCAGACCCGAGCTGATGACGTCAGAGTCGCTGAAGGTGACGCCCGTAAAGCCGTAACTCTCCAGCATGGGCACCAGAATGGCCGGCAGAAACGTGATAAACAGACCGTGAATAACCCCGCCGATCATCGCCCCGCGGCGTCCGCCCAGCGCGTTGCCAAATACCCCTGCCGTGCCGCCGGCGAAAAAGTTGGTTAACAGCCCGGGGAGGATCATCGCCAGACCGAACATAGGGAAGATCAGCATGCCGATAATCGAGCCGGCGGTCGTCGCCAGAAATCCGACAATCACCGCATTCGGCGCATAAGGAAACAGTACCGGGCAATCGAGAGCCGGCTTCGCATCCGGAACAATACGCATCGCGATACCGCGAAAGGCCGGCACCAGCTCATTGAGCAATAAACGCACGCCGCTATAGAGGACAAAAACCCCGGCGACAAACTGAATGGACTGCATAAAGGCATACATCAGGTAGTTAATCCCGCCGGAGAACTGCGCGATGTACTGCGGGCCCGCCGCGATAGCCGGGATGAGATACATCGGCACCATCACCACCGCCATGGCCAGATAGGTATCCTGCAGAAACTTAAAGTTATCAGGCAGCTCGAGATCTTCCGTGGAGCGGGAACCTTTGCCAACGACCTTCGCGACGGCGGCCTGCACCAGATAACCGATGGTACAGAAGTGCCCCAGGGCTACGTCGTCAGACCCGGTTATGCGCCTGACCACCGGCTGCGCCAGGGCCGGCATTAACACCGCCATCACGCCGCCGAAGATGCCCCCGGTTAAAATCAGCGGTACGCCGGTGAGCCCGGATTTATAGCCAATCACAGCGCCGATCGTCGCCATCCACAGCAGCGCCTGACCGGTAAGGAAAATATATTTTAGCGGCGTCAGACGAGCGATAATAATATTGACGGCAAAGATCACCAGCAGCGTCAGCGCCACTTCCGAACCTAATTCCCGATTCGCTAACCCGGCGATGGCGGCCACATCGGTAATGTAGCCCTTCATGCCAAACCCGTGGGTGAAGATATCGTTAAGGAAGGTTAGCGTGGCGACAATGATGTTGATCCCAGCCATCATAATTAAGAAGCCGAGCAGCGTTTTAAACGTCCCTTCCGCGGTTTTGCCCGGGGATTTCTTTTGCAGGATCAGGCCAAGCATGGCAATAAAAGCAATAAGAATAGATGCCTGACCAAGTAAATCCTTAACGATAAACGTAACGAAGCTATTCATAATCAGCCACCTTCAGATGACGTTCTTTTAAGAATGCGACGATTTTGGTTTCAATTTCCTCTTTATCCGTAAGTTTATTGAGCACCACGACGCGTTTAATTTCCTCTTCAGTGGCATCGGCGGTTAAGATGTCGGCAAAGGTTTTTTGCGTCAAAATCATATCCGATTTAAAGGCTCCGGCTTCGGATACGGTGGTGTGTTCAATATGAGCGGGAATTTCCAGCTTTTTTAAAACTGCCTTCGCCGTCATTTCAATGGCAAAGCTTGAACCGAGGCCGCAGCCACATACGCATAAAATTTTCAGCATGGAGGGTCTCCTCAAATAATATTGAGTTGCTTGGCAAGTTTATAATGATGTCCTTCAGTATCGACCAGACGTTTTTTCATACTGACTAAATCAATCGGAATAGGTTTATTACTGGAATTAATTATTATGGCTTTATTTTTCATACCTGACTGAATACAGCGAACCACCTCACTGGCCATAATGGTGCCCTGATAAATCTCTTCACAGGTCGGGTCACCGCTGCGTAAGCCATAGCCGACAATCGTTTTACGGATACGAACGCCAATTTGCGGTTCCAGCTGTTTGATCATGGTATCAATCGCTCCCTGAAAGCCGGGAGAGTACTCTTTGGTGTAGCCTTCTGAGCAGAGGATAACGACGCTGTTCTGGATGCTCAGCTTCCGGGTAATCCGTTCCGCAAGCATGGCCAGCGGCATCTGCGCCTCCGGGATCAGGGCAATATCCGCATTGCATTTAATGGCGGACTGTAACGTTAGTTCTCCACAATAACCTCCTAATATCTCAACCATAAAAACCCGCCCCGGCAGCGCTCTTCCGGTATTTCTTAAACGGGAGACTTCTTTAATAATCTGCTCGCAGGCCGTGGAAAAACCAATCGTATAATCACTGCCATACACATCATTATCGATAGTCATTCCCACGCCAAAGCAATTAATATCAAATTCACTTAGGGTATTGAGAAACTGCAGGCTGCCATCCCCCCCGGCCATAATAAGCACATCAATACGCAACGATTTAAGTTTTTTAGCAATCATTTCATATTCGCTGCGCTGCAGTTTGCGACTGGTGCGTCCGGAGGTAATGATCGGCACAGCGGTAATAGAGAAATCAACCAGATCGCGCCACGCGATATCCTGATGATTTTTCTCCAGCAGACCAGGAATACCGCCATTAAACAGGGTGATCTCGGCATCAGCCTGCCTGGCAATCTGGAATATAAAATTATTCATTCCCGAAACATCCCCGCCGCTAATAACGATGCCAATTTTCATGACGCTTCCTCGATCATTTGCCTGACGACATTTTTCCCTGACTGCAAGACTTCTATTTGCAATGGAGATCACATAATGCGTATTAAATTAGGTCCGTGAATAGTTGACAGGAGTGATATCACACTTATTTTTGTGATAAACATCTCATTAAAAGAGAGTGATCTTCATCGCTTTCTGGTTTTAATATCTTTATATTTCATAGCGTTAAAACATCGAGATATTCAGCATTGAAGATGTTTTATTTGCGGTAATAATGGGGATTTAAGAAAAGAACGGAAACGTGAGTACTGCCACATTTTTTTCGCGGCGGTGGGAAATAGTGGCTGTTTTTTGCCAAAGCGGAAACAAAAAAAGCGCCCTGAGGCGCTCTTTCGACAGTAGCGTTACGCTTATTTGTTCAGTTCCGCAGTCATATGCACGCGGTTGCCGGTAAACGCTTCGGTAATTTTGTAAGACGAAGCGCCTGCTGCCTGGGCCTGTGCGGCGATTTTCGCTTCCGCGCCGTCCATCGTTGTCGCGGTAGCGGTGACGGTTTCAGCAGCGAAGGAAGCAAAAGAGGCGGCCATAGCGATTACTGCGACAAAAGTTTTGATGCTTTTCATGAGATAAACCCTTTCATTTAGTTGTTTAGATAAGGCGTTGTGCCTTGATGTGTTAAATAGTAGCCCGCACATCGCTAAACAAAAAGCGGAAGGATTTGCTGTCATTGTTCAAATTTACTGATCAACTTTTAACCCGCATTCAAACGCTGCGGGTGGGTGTAGATCGTCGCCCTGCCCGGCTTGCAAAAGCCCACCAGCGTCAGGTTGCAGCGCTCGGCGACTTCCACCGCTAAGGTGGTAGCTGCTGATACCGCGAACAGGATCTCGACGCCGCACATCGCGGCTTTCTGCACCATTTCATAGCTGGCGCGGCTGGATACCAGCGCGGCGCCAGGCAGCCAGCCCTCGCCGATTTCCGCCCGCCGGCCGAGCAGTTTATCCAGCGCCACATGCCGGCCGACGTCTTCAAAACCGCCCGCCAGTTCGCCCGTCGACCGGACCCAGGCGGCCGCGTGGGTGCAGCCGGTGAGTCGGCCGATCGGTTGAAAGTCGTTAAGATGCGCCAGAGCCTGGTCGAGGTTGGCGAGATCGAACGTCTGGGTGAACGGCAGCGGCTGGACCGGCTTACCAATATCATTGAGCTGCTCGACGCCGCATACCCCGCAGCCGGTGCGCCCGGCCAGCGCGCGTCGCCGGGCTTTGAGCCCCATAAAACGCCGGCTGGAGAGTTCAATCTGCACTTCAAGGCCGTTGCACATCGACACCACGTCCATGCCGAAAATCTCCCGCCGATGCTCAATAATCCCTTCGGATAAGGAGAAGCCGACGGCGAATTGCTCGAGGTCTTTCGGCGTGGCCATCATCACTACGTGGGAGATACCGTTGTAGACCAGCGCGACGGGGACCTCTTCCGCTAACTCATCTGGCTGAGGGTGTTGCAGATCCTCGCGCTTCCAGAGGGAGACCTGGCGATATCCTGTGATGTTCGTCACATTTTCGATTTGTTCGAGAGGCTTCTTGTTCACTTTGCTTTAACCGTATTGGAACAGGCATACACACAATGTGGTATTCTGTTTTTATCCCTTCAGGAATGAGGGAAATATGCCCTAATTCTGAACCTTTGCGGCCTTCACCGCAAAGCAAATAACTACATGTGACAATGTCGAAACAAGGAGCGAACCATGCAGGTCAGCAGAAGGCAGTTCTTTAAGATCTGCGCTGGCGGTATGGCGGGAACCACGGCAGCAGCGCTGGGCTTTGCCCCGGCAACTGCGCTCGCGGAGACACGGCAGTACAAATTGCTGCGCACACGCGAAACCCGTAACACCTGCACATACTGTTCTGTCGGCTGTGGGCTGTTGATGTATAGCCTCGGCGACGGCGCAAAAAACGCCAAAGCATCCATTTTCCATATCGAAGGCGATCCGGATCATCCGGTTAACCGTGGTGCGCTCTGCCCGAAAGGGGCCGGTCTGGTGGACTTTATCCATTCTGAAAGCCGCCTGAAATTCCCGGAATATCGCGCGCCAGGCTCCGATAAATGGCAGCAAATCAGCTGGGACGAAGCCTTCGATCGCATCGCGAAGCTGATGAAAGAGGACCGCGACGCCAACTTTATCGCGCAAAACGACGCCGGCACCACCGTCAACCGCTGGTTGACCACCGGGATGCTGTGCGCCTCCGCTTCCAGTAACGAAACCGGCTATTTAACGCAAAAATTCACCCGCGCCCTCGGGATGCTGGCGGTGGATAACCAGGCGCGTGTCTGACACGGACCAACGGTAGCAAGTCTTGCTCCAACATTTGGTCGCGGTGCGATGACCAACCACTGGGTGGATATTAAGAACGCCAACCTGGTCGTGGTGATGGGCGGTAACGCCGCTGAAGCGCATCCGGTGGGATTCCGCTGGGCGATGGAAGCCAAAATCCATAACGGTGCCAAACTCATCGTTATCGATCCGCGCTTCACGCGTACAGCGTCAGTGGCTGATTTCTATACCCCGATTCGTTCCGGTACCGACATTACCTTCCTGTCGGGCGTGATCCTGTACCTGCTGAATAACGAAAAATTCAACCGCGAATACACCGAAGCCTACACCAACGCCAGCCTGATCGTGCGTGAGGACTACAGCTTCGACGACGGGCTGTTCAGCGGCTATAACGCAGAAAAACGCCAGTACGACAAAACCAGCTGGAACTATGAGCTGGATGAAAACGGCTTCGCTAAACGCGATACCACGCTGCAACATCCGCGCTGCGTCTGGAACCTGCTGAAGCAGCACGTTTCCCGTTATACCCCGGATGTGGTCGAAAACATCTGCGGTACGCCGAAGGCCGACTTCCTCAAAGTCTGTGAATACATTGCCGAAACCAGCGCGCCGGATAAAACCGCGTCGTTCCTGTACGCTCTCGGCTGGACCCAGCACTCCATCGGCGCGCAGAACATCCGCACCATGGCGATGATCCAGCTGCTGCTCGGCAACATGGGGATGGCAGGCGGCGGCGTCAACGCCCTGCGCGGCCACTCCAATATCCAGGGTCTGACCGACCTCGGCCTGCTCTCTACCAGCCTGCCGGGCTACATGTCGCTGCCTAACGAAAAACAGGCCGACCTGCAGACCTACCTGACGGCTAACACGCCGAAGCCGCTGCTGAAAGACCAGGTCAACTACTGGGGCAACTATCCGAAGTTCTTCGTCTCCATGATGAAAGCCTTCTTCGGCGATAAAGCGACAGCAGAAAACAGCTGGGGCTTTGACTGGCTGCCGAAGTGGGATAAGAGCTACGACGTTCTGCAGTACTTCGAGATGATGAATCAGGGCAAAGTGAATGGCTATATTTGCCAGGGCTTTAACCCGGTCGCCTCGTTCCCGAACAAAAACAAGGTCGTCGCTTCCCTGTCGAAGCTGAAGTTCCTCGTGACCATCGACCCGCTCAATACCGAAACGTCCACCTTCTGGCAAAACCACGGTGAGTCGAACGATGTTGACCCGTCGAAAATCCAGACCGAAGTGTTCCGTCTGCCGTCCACCTGCTTCGCCGAAGAGAACGGGTCTATCGTCAACTCCGGCCGCTGGCTGCAGTGGCACTGGAAAGGTGCGGACGCCCCGGGGATCGCTGTCACCGATGGCGAAATCCTCGCCGGTATCTTCACTCGCCTGCGTAAGATGTATGCCGAAGAGGGTGGCCCGGCGCCAGAGCCAGTGCTCAACATGACGTGGAATTACTCCACACCGCATGAGCCGGCGTCGGAAGAAGTGGCGATGGAAAGCAACGGTAAAGCGCTGGCGGATATTACCGACCCGGCGACCGGCGCGGTGATCGTCAAGAAAGGGCAGCAGCTGAGCTCCTTCGCACAGCTACGCGACGACGGCACGACCTCCAGCGGCTGCTGGATCTTCGCCGGAAGCTGGACGCCGGAAGGCAACCAGATGGCGCGCCGCGATAACGCCGATCCGTCCGGTCTGGGCAATACGCTGGGCTGGGCCTGGGCATGGCCGCTCAACCGCCGCATCCTGTATAACCGCGCCTCCGCGGACCCACAGGGTAAACCGTGGGATCCTAAACGTCAGTTGCTGAAGTGGGACGGCGCGAAATGGGGCGGCGTGGATATTCCGGACTACAGCGCCGCCGCGCCTGGCAGCGACGTCGGTCCGTTTATCATGCAGCCGGAAGGGATGGGCCGTCTGTTCGCTATCGATAAGATGGCGGAAGGACCGTTCCCGGAACACTACGAGCCGTTTGAAACGCCGCTCGGGACTAACCCGCTGCACCCGAACGTGGTCTCTAACCCGGCCGCTCGCGTCTTCAAAGGCGATCTCGAGCAGATGGGCAAAGCGGAGAAATTCCCGTACGTCGGCACCACTTACCGCCTGACCGAACACTTCCACTACTGGACCAAGCACGCGCTGCTTAACGCCATCGCGCAGCCGGAGCAGTTTGTGGAGATCGGTGAAAAACTGGCGAATAAGCTTGGCATCAGCCATGGCGATACCGTCAAGGTCTCCTCCAACCGCGGCTACATCAAGGCCAAGGCGGTGGTGACCAAACGTATTCGCACGCTGAAAGTGGACGGTAAGGATATCGATACCATCGGCATTCCTATTCACTGGGGCTATGAGGGCGTGGCGAAAAAAGGCTTTATTGCCAATACCCTGACGCCGTTCGTCGGTGATGCGAACACGCAGACGCCGGAGTTCAAAGCTTTCCTCGTGAACGTGGAAAAGGTGTAACGGAGACGACTTATGGCTTATCAATCGCAAGATATTATTCGTCGTTCCGCGACTAACGGTTTCACCCCCGCGCCTCAGGCGCGGGACCACCAGCAGGAGGTGGCGAAGCTTATCGACGTCACCACCTGTATCGGCTGTAAAGCCTGCCAGGTGGCCTGTTCCGAGTGGAACGACATCCGGGATGAAGTCGGTCACAACGTCGGGGTGTATGACAACCCGGCGGACCTGACCGCCAAGTCATGGACGGTAATGCGCTTCTCGGAAGTGGAGCAAAACGACAAGCTGGAATGGCTCATCCGCAAAGATGGCTGCATGCACTGCGCCGATCCGGGCTGCCTGAAGGCCTGCCCGTCAGAAGGCGCGATCATTCAGTACGCCAACGGCATCGTCGATTTCCAGTCCGAGCAGTGCATCGGCTGCGGTTACTGTATCGCCGGCTGTCCTTTCGATGTGCCGCGTCTGAACCCGGAAGACAACCGCGTCTACAAATGTACCCTGTGCGTAGACCGCGTTACCGTCGGCCAGGAACCGGCCTGCGTGAAAACCTGCCCAACCGGCGCCATCCACTTTGGCTCCAAAGAGGATATGAAAACGCTGGCCGGCGAGCGCGTGGCTGAGCTGAAAACCCGCGGTTACGACAATGCGGGCCTGTACGATCCGGCCGGCGTCGGCGGCACCCACGTCATGTACGTGCTGCACCATGCCGACAAGCCGAATCTGTACCACGGCCTGCCGGAAAACCCGGAGATCAGCCAGACCGTCAAGTTCTGGAAAGGCATCTGGAAACCGCTGGCGGCCGTCGGCTTCGCCGCGACCTTCGCAGCCAGTATCTTCCACTACGTCGGCGTCGGTCCGAACCGCGCGGAAGAGGAAGAGGACAACCTGCATGAAGAGAAAGACGAGGTGCGCAAATGAAACGACGTGACACCATCGTGCGCTACACGGCGCCGGAACGCATCAACCACTGGGTCACCGCCTTCTGCTTCATCCTGGCGGCGGTAAGCGGGTTAGGCTTTTTCTTCCCGTCCTTTAACTGGCTGATGCATATCCTCGGCACGCCGCAGCTGGCGCGAATTCTCCACCCATTCGTCGGGGTGGTGATGTTCGCGTCGTTCATCATCATGTTTTTCCGTTACTGGCACCACAACCTAATCAATCGGGATGATATCTTTTGGGCGAAGAATATTCGTAAGATCGTCGTCAACGAGGAGGTGGGCGATACCGGGCGCTATAACTTCGGCCAGAAATGCGTATTCTGGGCGGCGATTATCTTCCTGGTACTGCTGCTGGTGAGCGGTGTGATCATCTGGCGTCCGTATTTTGCGCCGGCTTTCTCAATCCCGGTGATCCGATTTGCGCTGATGCTGCATTCATTTGCCGCAGTGGCGTTAATTGTGGTTATCATGGTGCATATCTACGCCGCCCTCTGGGTGAAAGGCACCATTACCGCGATGGTGGAAGGCTGGGTCACCAGTACGTGGGCGAAGAAACATCACCCGCGCTGGTACCGAGAGGTCCGCCAGAAACAGGAAAAGTCATCTGAATGAGTATTCGCATAATCCCGCAAGACGAGCTGGGTTCGAGCGAGAAACGCACGGCGGAAGCCATTCCGCCGCTACTGTTCCCCAGACTGAAAAATTTGTATAACCGCCGCGCTGAACGCCTGCGCGAGCTGGCCGCCAACAACCCGCTGGGCGATTATCTGCGCTTTGCCGCGCTGATCGCCCATGCCCAGGAAGTGGTGCTGTACGACCATCCGCTGCAGATGGATCTCACCGCCCGCATTAAAGCGGCCAGCGAACAGGGCAAGCCGCCGCTGGATATCCACGTCCTGCCGCGCGACAAACACTGGCACAAGCTGCTGCACTCGCTGATTGCCGAGCTGAAGCCGGAGATGAGCGGCCCGGCGCTGGCGGTGATTGAGAATCTGGAAAAAGCCTCTGAGCAGGAGCTGGAGCAGATGGCCAGCGCGCTGTTTGCTTCCGACTTCGCCTCGGTCAGCAGCGATAAAGCGCCGTTCATCTGGGCCGCGCTGTCGCTCTACTGGGCGCAGATGGCCAGCCTGATCCCCGGAAAAGCGCGCGCCGAATACGGCGAACAGCGCCAGTTCTGCCCGGTGTGCGGCTCGATGCCGGTCTCCAGCATCGTGCAGATCGGTACCACCCAGGGGCTGCGCTATCTGCACTGCAATCTGTGCGAAACCGAGTGGCACGTGGTACGCGTCAAATGTAGCAATTGCGAACAGAGCCGCGATCTGCACTACTGGTCACTGGACAACGAGCAGGCTGCGGTGAAAGCTGAAAGCTGTGGCGACTGCGGAACCTACCTGAAGATTATGTATCAGGAGAAGGATCCAAAAGTCGAAGCCGTCGCCGACGATTTGGCATCCCTGGTACTCGACGCCCGCATGGAGCAGGAAGGCTTCGCCAGAAGCTCAATAAACCCGTTCATGTTCCCTGGCGAAGGGGAGTAAGTTCTCATCAAACCGGGAAGCACTTGCGACCCGGTCTTTCAATGCGTTTCTATAAAGATCATCTTGCTACGCCATTGGCTTACAGTAATCGAATCAGGCTCGTACAGCTACCAGTCACACATTACAAGTGCCAAACCGCAGTATCCAGCACCTCGGCCGGCGTACACGCATTTTTGCGAGCCGCTTTCCAGAACGTAAAGGCGATCTCATCAAGTCTGTCTTTTCGCCATAATCCAGGCTATAACACTGGATATTAAAACAGTATAAGGAACTTCACATGGCGCTGGAAAAAGGGATTGCTTCGCTGGTTGAGGCGTTTATTGCGGCAGAGCGTCCGTCATCACGCGATCAACATATTGATGATCGGAGAGCCGGCTATATCGCCAGCGCGGTGCTCGCCGGGGAGATGGAAACGAGAGTGCGGGTGGAGGATATCACGCTGGAGGGGATGAACTTCCGCATCGTTTCACCACCCACCGCCAGCGGCTTGTTGCCGACACTTATCTACTACCACGGCGGCTGTTTTGTCAGCGGCGGCTTTGCCACCCACGACAATCAGCTCCGTCAGCTAGCCTGGTTCAGCGGCTGCCGGGTGATCGCCGTGCAGTACCGCCTGGCGCCGGAGCATACCTTTCCGGCAGCGCACGATGACGCAGAACAAGGTGTCATGATTATCCACCGACACGCGGAGCAGCTTGGCGTTGACGCATCACGCATCACCCTGGCTGGCGACAGCGCCGGCGGGCACCTCGCTCTGGTAACGGCCCTGCGCCTGAAAGCGAATACGGCGTGGCAACCCGCGCAACTGATTCTGATTTATCCCATGCTTGACCCCACCGCCAGCATGGCGAGCTACGTCAGCAACGGCGCTGACTATGTGATTACCCGGGACACGCTGCTGAGCGGCTATGAAATGTACCTCGCCTCGACGCAGGCGAACCATCCGGATGCCAGTCCGCTCTGGCGCGACGATTTTCACGGTCTGCCGCCGGTGCATATTCTGACGGCGGAGTTCGATCCTTTACGCGACGAGGGCGAAGCGCTGCATCGAAGGCTGATGGCGCAAGGGGTGGAGAGTTCCTGTCAGCGCTATCTGGGGGTGATCCACGGCTTCTTTCAGCTGGGGGGGATCAGCCGCGCCGCGCGAGAGGCCATGCGGGATATCGCCTGGCGCGTAGCATCGCCAGGACGATAACCGCCCGGGGCTACTCTTCCTCGTTGCCGCCCTCTTCGTAAGAGCCAAAGGGCTTCGCCGGCAGCACGATGTAGATCCCCTCGAATACGGCGCCCTGTTTATCGTCGCCAAAAAGCTCCACCTGCATTTGCACGCGGGCTTTACGCCCACGCGCCAGACGGTCAAGATCGCCGCTCAGAGAACCGAGGTCGGCAATGGCGCTGGGGCGGCCGCTAATGGGCTGACTGTAGCGGATGTGCGCATCCGCCAGAATGATGGTGCCCCCCAGGTGCCGCTCGCGCAGCATCAGCCAGATAAGCCCCCATCCGGTTAAGGTGGCGAGCGAGAACAAGCTGCCGGCAAACAGCGTGTGGTGCGGATTCTGATTCCCCGCTTCCGGCATGGTAGTAATAAATTTCTGCCCGGTGTACTGCTGAATGCGCACGCCCATCTTTTCACTCAGCGGGATATGCTGATACCACGCATGCTGTAGCTGCGCGCACCAGTCGCCGCGGTGGAGAATATCGTCCAGCGACGCGACCGGTTTAATCATCAGGAAATGACGGATCGGCGTGGTGGTCGGGGTAGTAATCTCCCCCTGATTGACAAAGCCGAGCTTGGCGAAAAACTCCACCGCATCTTCGCGAGCGCTACAGGTGACCCGCTTAACCCCTTCCTGACGCGCGACGGACTCGAGGGTCATCGCCATCAGCGTACCCAGCCCTTTATCCTGCACCGAGGGATGAACGGCCATAAAGCGAATGGAAGCTTCATTCTCCGCATTGATATATAGCCGGCCGACGGCCACCAGGTTGCCCTCTTCATCCACCACCATCTGATGATGCGCCATCGCATCCCAGGCGTCACGTTCCGAACCCTTAGGCTGATGCAGCGGCTTACGCAGCATTTCCCAACGGAACTGATAGTAGCTCTCTAACTCTTCTGCTGTTTGCGGTACACGAAGGTGATACATAGTCGTACTCTCTTTTGTTACCCGCAGCCTGCCCGGAAGCTGGGTCATACCTGCAACCAAAAGGTCACGGGACCATCATTGACCAAAGAAACCTGCATATCCGCAGCGAATCTTCCGGTCTGGGTGTTCATTTCCTGCTGGCGACAGCGGGCGACAAAATACTCATACAGCGCCTCAGCGCGGTCCGGAGCAGCACCTTTCGAGAAGCTCGGCCGCATCCCCCGCTCGGTATCGGCCGCCAGCGTAAATTGCGAAACCACCAGCACGCTGCCGCCCGCCTGCTGAACATTCAGGTTCATTTTCCCCTCCGCATCGCTGAAGATGCGGTAGCCCAGCACGCGCTCGCAGAGGCGATTCGCTTTTTGTTCATCATCGTCTTTTTCGACCCCCAGCAGCACCAGAAGCCCCGGGCCAATTTCGCCCGTCACTTCGTCCGCCACGGTAACGCTTGCACGGGATACGCGTTGAATTAATGCAATCATGGTTGTTCTGTTTCTTCTGTTTTAAGTTTGCGGTATTCACCGAGAGTGACAGTAATTTCAGCGCCAAGCAAGACGATACACCAGGTCCAGTACACCCAGACGAACAAAATCGGCACCACCGAAATCACGCCATAAATGAGCTGATAGGACGGAAAGGTGGTGATATAGAGGGCAAACGCTTTTTTACCTGCCTCGAACAGCAGCGCCGCCACCAGCGCCCCGATCACCGCGTCGCGGTTACGCACCTGGGTGGTGGGTACAATACTGTAGAGCAGCCAGAATGCTGCCCAGGAGAGGATCAGCGGGAAAAGGCGGAGCAGATTATCAATTACGCCGTCCAGGTCGCTTGCCCAGCGCAGCGACAGCAGATAGGAACTGATCGCCAGGCTGGCGCCCGCCAGCAGCGGACCAAGGGTCAGGATCATCCAGTAGACGGCAAAGGAGTAAACTTTGGGCCGGCTGCGCGTGCTGCGCCAGATGGTGTTTAGCGCGCTGTCGATCGAGTACATCAGCAGCAGCGAGGTCACGATCAGGCCAAAGGCGCCTACGGCGGTCATGCGGCTGGAATTGGCGACGAACTGCTCGATATATCCCTGGATCACATCCCCGGTCGCCGGAATAAAATTGGCGAAGATAAAATGGCGGATCTGCACGCTGACTTCGGAGAACATGGGGAAGGCCGCAAACAGCGCGAACACGACGGCAATCAGCGGCACCAGGGACAGTAATGACACATAGGCGAGGTTCCCCGCCAGGGTGGTCATATGGTCTTCATCAATACGCCGCCACAGCAGCTTAAGCCACGCCAGCAGCGGCCGGGTATGGTGGAGTAATTTTTGATGAACGGTTCTTAGCATAGCTGTTTCGCGAAATAGTCAGGGATGGTCTTCTTCCCGGTCACCAGAATACTGGTGATCCCCAACCGGTTAGCCCCTGCTATATTATCGACGTTATCATCAAAAAAGACCGTATCTGCGGCGGAAAAACCCTCTTCTTCCAGTACTCGCTGATAAATTTGCGCTTCAGGCTTACGCATTCCCATCTCCTGAGACAGATAGATGCGATCGGCGGCAGCGCGCACTTCCGGGTATTCATCCGGCCAGAACGTGGTGTGAAGACGATTGGTATTGGAGAGCACCACCACGCGATGGCCCTGGGCACGCAGTTTTTGCATGATCGCAATCACTTCCGGACGCAGCGCGACAAACACCGCCTGCCAGCCGTGAGCAAACTGCTCATAGCTGAGGGACATATTCATTTCATGGCACATGGCGGCGGCAAAATCTTCATCGCTGAGCTCGCCGCGCTCATGCTGATGGAATGCCTCTCCCATGGTGAAATGCTGCTTCAGCGTCGCCAGCGGGATGCGGGTTAAATCGCTCCAGGCCCCCAATACCCGGTTGAAGTCAATGTCGACAATCACATTACCTAAATCAAAGATATAGAGCATTTTCGTCTCCTTCCGCGCCGTGGAAAATTAACTTTAGCGGGAAAGGCAGGATTTGACTATTGGCGTGTGATGCAGGAATCAAAAAAAGAAACCCCGCCGGAGAGGCGGGGTTTTACGAACAACAAGAAGAATAAATTACTCTTCTTTTGCACCGCGCATTGCGCGTTTACGGTCGTTCTCGGTCAGGTGACGTTTACGGATACGGATAGAGGTCGGAGTGACTTCTACCAGTTCGTCGTCATCGATGAACTCCAGAGCCTGCTCCAGGGTCATCTTAACCGGCGGAACCAGAACCGTGGCTTCGTCAGTACCGGACGCACGCATGTTGGTCAGTTTCTTACCGGTCAGGCAGTTTACCGTCAGGTCGTTAGAACGGCTGTGAATACCGATGATCTGGCCTTCGTAAACTTCCGCACCGTGACCGAGGAACAGCTTACCGCGATCCTGCAGACCGAACAGGGCGAACGCTACCGCTTTACCCTGACCGTTGGAGATCAGCACGCCGTTGTTACGCTGGCCCACTTCGCCCGGACGAACGTCGTCGTAGTGGCTGAAGGTGGAGTACAGCAGACCGGTACCGGAGGTCATGGTCATGAACTCTGAACGGAAGCCGATCAGACCGCGGCTTGGGATCACGTAGTCGAGACGTACGCGGCCTTTTCCGTCCGGATTCATGTTTTTCAGGTCGCCTTTACGCTCGCCCAGCGCCTGCATAACAGAACCCTGGTGCTGCTCTTCGACGTCCAGCGTCACGTTCTCGAACGGCTCTTGTTTACGGCCGTCGATTTCACGGAAGATAACTTTCGGACGGGAAACCGCCATCTCGAAACCTTCACGACGCATGTTTTCAATCAGAACGGACAGGTGCAGTTCACCACGGCCGGAAACGCGGAACGCATCAGCGTCTTCGGTTTCTTCAACGCGCAGCGCCACGTTGTGCACCAGCTCTTTGTTCAGGCGGTCCAGAATCTGGCGAGAGGTAACGAACTTACCTTCTTTACCGCAGAACGGAGAGGTGTTGACGTTGAAGAACATGGAAACGGTCGGTTCATCGACGGACAGGGCCGGCAGCGCTTCGACATTCTGCGGGTCGCAGATGGTGTCGGAGATGTTCAGCTCGCCCAGACCGGTGATCGCGATGATGTCGCCAGCTTCAGCTACGTCGCTCTCGATACGCTCAAGACCCAGGTGGGTCAGTACTTTACCGACTTTACCGTTACGGGTTTTGCCTTCGCTATCGATGATAGTGACCTGCTGGTTCGGCTTCACTTTACCGCGTTTGATGCGGCCGATGCCGATGACGCCAACGTAGTTGTTGTAGTCCAGCTGGGAGATCTGCATCTGCAGCGGACCGTCAAGGTCAACGTCCGGCGCCGGCACGCGATCGACAATCGCCTGGTACAGCGGGGTCATGTCTTCAGCCATGTCTTCGTGGTCCAGACCCGCGATACCGTTCAGCGCGGACGCGTAAACGATCGGGAAGTCCAGCTGTTCGTCGGTCGCGTCGAGGTTAACGAACAGGTCGAACACCTGATCGACAACCCAGTCCGGACGCGCGCCCGGGCGGTCAACTTTGTTGATGACCACGATCGGCTTCAGACCGTGGGCAAAAGCTTTTTTGGTCACGAAGCGCGTTTGCGGCATCGGGCCATCAAAGGCATCTACCACCAGCAGCACAGAGTCAACCATGGACATAACACGCTCAACTTCACCTCCGAAGTCGGCGTGCCCTGGGGTATCAACGATGTTGATACGGTAATCATTCCATTTGATTGCGGTGTTTTTCGCGAGGATGGTAATCCCACGCTCTTTCTCCAAATCGTTGGAGTCCATCACACGTTCTTGTGCTTCAGTACGTGCGTCGAACGTACCGGATTGCTGTAGCAGCTTGTCAACCAGGGTAGTTTTACCATGGTCAACGTGCGCGATGATGGCGATATTACGCAGATTTTCGATCACAACTTTGCCTCAGGCATTAGAAATAGCGCGTTATTGTACACGTATTAAGCGAAGGACTGAACAGGATCACAAACATCCTCCGCAAACAAGTATTGCAGAGTTTCTTTGTGACCGCTTTCACGGAGCGATAAAAGGGCACCGTAACAAAAATTGCACCAAAATGGTGCTCAATGTTCACACTGAGGCACTATTTTGGTGCATTATCTCCATCATGGTGCAGTCCTTTTGCACTATGGTGCGCATGATACAGCGTTTTATAGGGCATTTAAAAGTTGGCACAGATTTCGCTTTATATTTTTTAAGGCAACAACGCCACTTTTAAGCAGTATGAAGTTTTCGTTACCACGACGACAATGACCAATCCGGGAGAGTTTAAGTATGTCCGCTGAACACGTTTTGACGATGCTGAACGAGCACGAAGTGAAGTTTGTCGATCTGCGCTTCACCGATACCAAAGGTAAAGAACAGCACGTCACGATTCCGTCTCATCAGGTAAATGCCGAATTCTTCGAAGAAGGCAAAATGTTTGATGGCTCCTCGATTGGTGGCTGGAAAGGTATCAACGAATCTGACATGGTCCTGATGCCGGACGCTTCCACCGCGGTCATTGACCCGTTCTACGAAGAACCGACCCTGATCATCCGCTGCGATATCCTCGAGCCAGGCACCCTGCAGGGCTATGACCGTGACCCGCGCTCCATCGCGAAACGCGCTGAAGAGTACCTGCGCGCCACCGGCATCGCTGACACCGTCCTGTTTGGGCCAGAACCAGAATTCTTCCTGTTCGACGACATCCGTTTCGGCGCCTCTATCTCCGGCTCCCATGTCGCGATCGATGACATCGAAGGTGCGTGGAACTCCTCCACCAAATACGAAGGCGGTAACAAAGGTCACCGTCCGGGCGTGAAAGGGGGTTACTTCCCGGTTCCGCCAGTAGACTCTTCTCAGGATATCCGTTCCACCATGTGTATGATCATGGAAGAGATGGGCCTGGTTGTTGAAGCTCACCACCACGAAGTGGCTACCGCAGGTCAGAACGAAGTGGCAACCCGCTTCAACACCATGACCAAAAAAGCGGACGAAATTCAGATTTACAAATACGTTGTTCACAACGTCGCTCACCGCTTTGGTAAAACCGCGACCTTTATGCCGAAACCGATGTTCGGCGACAACGGCTCCGGCATGCACTGCCATATGTCTCTGGCGAAGAACGGCACCAACCTGTTCTCCGGCGACAAATACGCAGGTCTGTCTGAGCAGGCGCTGTTCTACATCGGCGGCGTAATCAAACACGCTAAAGCCATCAACGCCCTGGCGAACCCGACCACCAACTCCTACAAGCGTCTGGTCCCGGGTTACGAAGCGCCGGTTATGCTGGCTTACTCTGCCCGTAACCGCTCTGCCTCCATCCGTATTCCGGTGGTGACCTCTCCGAAAGCGCGTCGTATCGAAGTGCGCTTCCCGGACCCGGCTGCCAACCCGTACCTGTGCTTTGCGGCGCTGCTGATGGCTGGCCTCGATGGTATCAAGAACAAAATCCATCCGGGCGAAGCAATGGACAAAAACCTGTACGACCTGCCGCCGGAAGAAGCGAAAGAGATCCCGCAGGTTGCCGGTTCTCTGGAAGAAGCCCTGCAGGCCCTGGATGCTGACCGCGAGTTCCTGACAGCTGGCGGCGTATTCACTAATGACGCTATCGATGCTTACATCGCCCTGCGTCTGGAAGAGAACGACCGCGTACGCATGACTCCGCATCCGGTTGAGTTCGAACTGTACTACAGCGTCTAATTTTGCTGTAAATCCAGGGTATGTCGTGTTGTGGCGCGGGATGCCCGGGATATTTTGTTGCCGTGGAAACTTTCAGCCCATCTCAGGATGGGCTTTTTTCTCCACCAACACGCTGATCTCGCGAGCTTTTTACCGATAAAAAGCTATACTGCACTAAATTGGTGCACTCTTTTTCAGGAGACTGTCGAATGGCAACAGGCACACTGCCCGATGCTGGGCAGATCCTTAACTCTCTTATCAACAGTATCTTACTGGTCGATGACGACCTGGCGGTGCACTTTGCCAATCCTGCGGCCCAGCAGCTGCTGGCGCAGAGTTCGCGCAAACTGTTTGGCACCCCGTTACCTGAGCTGTTGAGCTATTTCTCATTGAATATCGGGCTGATGCAGGAGAGTCTGCAGGCGGGCCAGGGTTTTACCGATAACGAAGTGACGCTGGTTATCGATGGCCGCTCGCATATCCTGTCGCTGACCGCCCAGCGGCTGCCGGAAGGCTTTATTCTGCTGGAAATGGCGCCGATGGATAACCAGCGCCGCCTGAGCCAGGAGCAGCTGCAGCACGCGCAGCAGGTCGCCGCCCGCGATCTGGTCCGCGGCCTGGCGCACGAGATTAAAAACCCGTTAGGCGGCCTGCGCGGCGCGGCACAGCTGCTCAGCAAAGCCCTGCCCGACCCGGCGCTAACGGAATATACCAAAGTGATCATCGAGCAGGCCGACCGGCTGAGAAATCTGGTCGATCGCCTGCTCGGGCCACAGCATCCGGGCATGCACGTTACCGAAAGCATCCACAAGGTCGCCGAACGGGTAGTGAAACTGGTCTCGATGGAGTTGCCGGACAACGTGAAGTTGATCCGTGATTACGACCCCAGCCTACCGGAACTCCCCCACGACCCGGATCAAATTGAACAGGTGTTGCTGAACATCGTCCGTAATGCGCTGCAGGCGCTGGGGCCGGAAGGGGGCGAAATTGTTCTCCGTACCCGGACCGCTTTCCAGCTCACGCTGCACGGGGTGCGTTATCGCCTCGCCGCCCGTATTGACGTCGAAGATAATGGCCCGGGTATTCCGCCCCAGCTCCAGGATACGTTGTTTTATCCGATGGTCAGCGGCCGCGAAGGCGGTACCGGCCTGGGCTTATCTATCGCCCGCAGCCTTATCGATCAGCACTCCGGCAAAATTGAATTCACCAGCTGGCCGGGTCATACCGAATTTTCGGTATACCTGCCTATTCGGAAGTAGAGGTGTTTATGCAACGAGGGATAGCCTGGATCGTTGATGACGATAGCTCCATCCGCTGGGTGCTTGAACGCGCGCTCACCGGAGCCGGCTTGAGCTGCACAACGTTCGAAAGCGGCAATGAGGTGCTAGATGCCCTCACCACCAAAACCCCGGATGTACTGCTGTCAGATATCCGTATGCCGGGAATGGATGGCCTGGCGCTGCTCAAACAGATTAAGCAGCGTCATCCAATGCTTCCGGTCATCATAATGACCGCGCATTCCGATCTGGACGCCGCGGTCAGCGCTTATCAACAAGGCGCGTTTGATTATCTGCCCAAACCTTTTGATATCGATGAAGCCGTCGCCCTCGTCGACCGGGCGATTAGCCACTATCAGGAGCAGCAGCAGCCGCGAAATGCGCCGATAAGCAGCCCCACCGCCGATATCATTGGCGAGGCGCCGGCCATGCAGGATGTCTTTCGCATTATTGGCCGTCTGTCGCGCTCATCCATCAGCGTGCTGATCAATGGCGAATCCGGTACCGGTAAAGAGCTTGTCGCTCATGCCCTGCATCGTCATAGCCCGCGCTCAAAAGCGCCATTTATCGCGCTGAATATGGCGGCGATCCCCAAGGACCTGATCGAATCGGAACTGTTTGGGCATGAAAAAGGGGCCTTTACCGGCGCCAATACCGTCCGTCAGGGTCGCTTTGAACAGGCTGACGGCGGCACGCTGTTCCTGGATGAAATTGGCGATATGCCGCTGGATGTCCAGACTCGCCTGCTGCGCGTTCTGGCGGATGGCCAGTTTTATCGCGTGGGCGGTTACGCGCCGGTGAAGGTCGATGTGCGGATCATCGCCGCCACCCACCAGAATCTGGAGCAGCGGGTACAGGAGGGGAAATTCCGTGAAGATTTATTCCACCGCCTGAACGTGATCCGGGTGCATTTGCCGCCGCTGCGCGAGCGTCGGGAAGATATTCCTCGTCTGGCCCGCCATTTTCTGCAGATTGCCGCCCGCGAGCTAGGTGTTGAAGCCAAACAGCTGCATCCGGAAACGGAGACAGCGCTGACCCGCCTGGCGTGGCCGGGCAACGTTCGCCAGCTGGAAAACACCTGTCGCTGGCTCACCGTCATGGCCGCCGGCCAGGAGGTGCTGACGCAGGATCTGCCGAGCGAACTGTTTGAGACCACCATTCCTGATAGCCCGACGCAGATGCAGCCAGACAGCTGGGCGACGCTGCTGGGTCAGTGGGCCGATCGGGCGCTGCGCTCTGGTCATCAAAACCTGCTCTCAGAAGCGCAACCCGAAATGGAACGCACGCTGCTGACAACCGCCCTGCGTCATACTCAAGGACATAAACAGGAGGCTGCGCGCCTGCTGGGATGGGGTCGTAATACCCTGACGCGTAAGCTAAAAGAGTTGGGTATGGAGTAGGGTTTAACGGCGTGATGAAAAATAGCCGATCAGCGCAAAGTGCTGCTATTTTGTACTTTACTGTTCCGATGAGTTGAGTATGATCGTGCCCGGCATTAGGGGAGAGCATCATGTTTGAATCACTGGTGAGTATGATATCGAGCGGCGCCGCTGCGAGTCACACGCCGCAAACGGCAGTCGCTGCCGTGCTGTGCGCTGCGCTGGTCGGGCTGTTCAGCTAATTGTTCCCCCTCTCCTGCGGGAGAGGGGGAAAACATTAAATCACCCGTGAGAACTGCTGCATCCGAGCCTTTTGCCGGAGATAGGCATCAAAGCACATGCAGATGTTGCGGATCAGCAGGCGGCCTTTCGCCGTTACCTGGATAGCCTTACTCTCCACCACCACCAGCCCGTCATGCGCCAGCGGCGCCAGCAGTTTCAGGTCCTCGGCAAAATAAGTCTGAAAATCCATGGCCCACTGCGCTTCGACGGCATCAATATCCAGACGGAAGTTACAGATCAACGCCTTAATCACGTCGCGACGCAAACAGTCGTCACGGGTTAACGCGATCCCGCGCCACAGGGCGTTCCCTTGCTCTGCCACCTGCTGGTAGTACTGCTTCAGCTCTTTTTGGTTCTGAGCGTAGCTGTCGCCAATCATGCTGATCGCAGACACGCCCATCCCCAGCAAATCGGTATCGCCCTGAGTGGTGTAGCCCTGGAAATTGCGGTGCAGTACGCCGTGACGTTGCGCGACCGCTAATTCATCATCAGGACGCGCGAAGTGGTCCATGCCGATAAACTGATAGCCCGCCGCCGTCAGCGAGCCGATGGTCTCCTGGAGGATCTCCAGCTTCTGTTCAGCGGAGGGCAGATCGGCATCTTTAATTTTGCGCTGTGCGGCAAAGAGCGTGGGCAGATGCGCGTAGTTAAACACGCTCAGGCGGTCAGGGTTGAGCTCGGCGACCTTTTGCAGGGTGAAGGCAAAGCTCTCCGGCGTTTGCTTCGGCAGGCCGTAGATGAGGTCGATATTGGTCGAAGTAAATCCAATCTCCCGCGCATGGCGAAGCAAGTCAAAGATGAACGCTTCGTCCTGCTCGCGGTTAACCAGACGCTGAACCTCTTTATTGAAGTCCTGCACGCCCATACTCAGGCGGTTGAAACCCTCAGCGCGTAAATGATCGAGGACATCCAGCTCGATTTCACGCGGATCGACCTCGATAGAGATCTCGGCTTCGGCGCTGAAATGAAAATGGGTACGCAACAGATCCATCAGGCGACTGATTTGCGCCTTATTGAGATAGGTCGGCGTGCCGCCTCCCCAGTGCAGTTGCTTAACCTGACGGTTGGCAAACAGCGGCGCGCGGTGGATGATCTCCTGTTCAAGGAGATCGAGATACTGATCGGCCTTATGCTGCTGGCGGGTGACGATCTTATTGCAGCCGCAGAAATAACACAGCTTATGGCAAAACGGGATATGCACATACAGCGACAGGGGGCGCTGTGGGTAACGGGCCACAGCGGCATCGAATTCCGCCGCGCCGAATTGTGGTGAAAACTCCAGCGCGGTGGGATACGAGGTATAGCGCGGCCCGGAATAGTTATATTTCTGGATCAGGGCCAGATCCCAGTCGATTATCTGCTCAGACATGCTCACTCCTTCCGATGGTGCCGCCGACGGGTACGCCGTCCCGGCCCCACCGCACCGCGGGTCATGAGCCGGTTGCGCAGCCATTTCTGACGCCGCGACAACCGTCGTAGTTTAACGAATAACCACAGCAGATAACATATAACCAGAAGGGTTATAAGCAGTACCGGGGATCCGATGGGATGCAAATGTTAGTTTCCACCCTTCAGCAGACGCATCATATCTTCCTGACGCTCTTCCTCTTCTTCATCTTCGTCATCGTAAGAGAGGCCGAGCTGCTGCATCAGCTCATCAATACGATCCAGTTTGGCATCCACCCAGCTCTGCTCTTCAGCATTCAGGGTACCGCCCTCTTCCAGACGTTCCAGCAGCGCGTCCAGGCGCTCATCATTCTCCAGCAACTCCAGCTCAGCCTGCGGTGAAAGCATAGGTTTCTCGCTCTTTGGTTTATGCTGCTTGGGAGCTGGAGCGCTGCTTTCGCTCACGCCCAGCGGGATTGGTTTTTTGCTGCCCACGCGCGGATCTTGCGCCTGGCGCTGTTTTTTACCCGCTGAAGCCGCATCGCCGCCGTTCGCGCGACTTCCTGCCGCGTGGCCACGATGTTTCTTCTGCCGTTTGCGATCGCGAGCTTCCTGATTTAACTCTTCACGCGACTTGCGGCCGGATTTGCCACGGGTGGCGGATGTCGGTTTTTTCATGGTGTGTAATCTTCAGACAGTATTATTCAGTATAGAATTGAGGCGGAATCTAGCAGAAAGCAAGCAAAGAAAAAAGGCGACAGATTACTCTGTCGCCTTTTTCCTCACTGACCACCCTTAACGGGCTCTTCTTTCCCTGTTCGCTAACGACTTACCCTGTCTTTCCCTTAGCGTCCAACGGTCCCTGTTTCTTCCTTTTCCCTTTGAAACGTTTCCAAAACGCGTGTCATCCTGACAATCCTGTGGTCTTCGCCTCCTGGCGCTTCCTGACCCCTCGTCCTGAGTCCTCATCCTTTTCAGCATCCTCGCCGTTGTGTATTACTTTACCGTGTTGACAAAAATCGACAACCAGTCTGGCCGTTAAAAATCTACTTTCAGATTTCTCTATTTTTATAATTTATTTAGTTTCATATGGTTATGATTTATTGGCCTTATTTTTCTCAGGCATGTCCTATACGAAGAATAGCCAATGTCTCACAAAGTGAAGGGTTTTTACTTACAGAACCGGCGTGCGGTAAAAACAGCCTTTTTCTGCTGTTCAGGTATAATCCCTGCCATAGCCTGTTTTAACGGAGACGACCGTCTTGACCAACTGGAATTATCAACTGACGCACTTTGTCACCAGCGCGCCAGATATCCGCCATCTTCCTGCCGATACTGGTATTGAAGTGGCATTCGCCGGCCGCTCCAATGCGGGAAAATCCAGCGCACTGAATACGCTGACCAACCAGAAAAGCCTGGCGCGGACCTCCAAAACGCCCGGACGTACACAGCTGATTAACCTGTTCGAAGTTGCCGAAGGCAAACGCCTGGTCGACCTGCCCGGCTATGGTTATGCGCAAGTCCCGGAAGAGATGAAGATCAAGTGGCAGCGCGCGCTGGGAGAATACCTGGAAAAACGTCTGTGCCTGAAGGGCCTGGTGGTTCTGATGGACATTCGCCACCCGCTTAAAGATCTCGATCAGCAGATGATCCAATGGGCGGTAGAAAGCGATATTCAGGTGCTGGTGCTGCTGACCAAAGCCGATAAGCTCGCCAGCGGCGCGCGTAAAGCGCAAGTGAATATGGTGCGTGAAGCGGTACTGGCCTTCAATGGCGATGTCCAGGTTGAACCCTTCTCCTCGCTGAAAAAATCTGGCGTGGATAAGCTGCGACAGAAGCTGGATAGCTGGTTTAACGAAATCCCGCCGCAGGAAGAAGAGCGCGCCGCAGACGAGTAATCGTCACGAACAGCCGGATAAGAGCGTACCGCGCCTTATCCGGGTTCCTCTTCAGAATCAAGCACAAGCGTGTCCTGTCCCTTTGCCACTTTTCTTTCGCGCAATAAAAAACGCCCCGGTCATAAATGACCGGGGCGGCTAAAATATTCAGCCAAATCCGATTACGTGAAGTAAAAGGTCTGAAAGATAGAACATCTTACCTCTGTACCCTACGCGAATAACTCTACTCTTCTTTCGCTCACGGATAAAGCATTTTTTGTAGTTTTTTTTCACTATTTACATAGCAAATTCAAATGATCCTCACAAAACTCTATAAGTTATGTTGCTTACTTACAGAAAATCGCGTTGCGCTTTGTATACTTAGTGCGCTTGATCCCAGTTTTCTCCGCTGCCCACTTCCACCAGCAACGGTACCGCCAGCGTAGTGCTGTTCTCCATCAGTTCGTGGATCTTTTTCGATACGGCATCAAGCTCATCTTTATGCACTTCAAAGACCAGTTCATCGTGAACCTGCATGATCATCCGCACGCGAGGCTTCTCGCTGCGCAGCCATTCATCAACGGCAATCATCGCCCGCTTGATGATATCCGCAGCCGTCCCCTGCATCGGGGCGTTAATCGCCGCACGTTCCGCACCGGCGCGACGAGCGCCATTGCTGGACTTGATATCCGGCAAATAGAGTCGACGACCATCAAGCGTTTCAACATAACCTTGCTCCTTCGCCTGTGCGCGGGTGCGCTCCATATACTCCAGCACGCCCGGATAACGCTCGAAATAAAGATCCATGTACTTCTGCGCTTCTTTACGCGGGATGTTCAGCTGGCGGGCCAGGCCAAAGGCGCTCATGCCATAGATCAGACCGAAGTTGATAGCTTTCGCACTGCGCCGCTGTTCGCTGCTGACGCTGTCCAGCGGTAAGCCAAACACTTCAGCCGCCGTCGCCCGGTGAATATCCTTCCCTTCCGCGAAGGCGGTCAGCAGGCCTTTATCCCGCGACAGGTGCGCCATAATGCGCAGCTCGATTTGCGAGTAGTCCGCCGAGACAATGACGTAATCTTCCGGCGCGATAAACGCCTGGCGAATACGGCGCCCTTCTTCGTTACGCACCGGAATGTTTTGCAGGTTTGGATCGGTAGACGACAAACGGCCAGTGGCGGTAACCGCCTGATGATAGGAGGTATGCACGCGGCCCGTTTTGGGGTTAATCATCAGCGGCAGCTTATCGGTATAGGTCGACTTCAGCTTCGCCAGCCCACGGTACTCCAGAATCACTTTCGGCAACGGGTAATCGAGCGCCAGCTCTTCCAGTACCTCTTCAGAGGTTGACGGCGCGCCGCCCGGCGTCTTCTTCAGCGGTTTGATACCCTGTTTTTCAAACAGGATCGTTTGCAGCTGTTTGGTGGAGGAGAGATTAAACGCTTCCCCGGCGATCTCATGCGCCCGCTGCTCCAGCTCAACCAGGCGCTGGGCAATTTCCTGCGAGTGCGCATGCAGCACGGCGGGGTCGATTTTAACGCCATTGCGCTCAACGCGAGACAGCACCGGCACCAGCGGCATTTCAATGTGCTGGAAGATATTCAGCGGACCTTCATGCTGCTGCAGCTTCGGCCACATTTTCAGATGCAACTGAAGCGTGACGTCGGCGTCTTCCGCCGCGTAGCGACCAGCCTCTTCCAGCGCAATCTGGTTAAAGGTGAGCTGATTCTTACCCTTGCCAGCGATCTCTTCGAAGGTAATCGTTTTATGCTTCAGCCAGCGGTCGGAAAGACTGTCCATATCGTGGCGGCCCGCCACGCTGTCGAGAATGTAAGATTCCAGCATGGTATCGAACGCAATCCCGCGCAGCTCAATGTCGTAATTAGCCAAAATGCCGCGATCGTATTTGAGATTTTGCCCAACCTTGAGCAGCTTCTCATCCTCCAGCAGCGGTTTAAGCAGCGCCAGCACGCGCTCGCGCGGGATCTGGTCCGGCGCATCAAGGTAATCATGCGCTACCGGGACATAGGCGGCCACGCCCGGCTCAACAGCGAATGAAAGGCCGACCATGTTGGCGGAGATGTTATCCAGGCTGTCGGTTTCCGTATCAAAGGCAAAGAGCGGCGCCTGCTTCAGCTTATCGATCCAGGTGAGCAGCGTGGCCTCATCAAGGATAGTGACATAGTGCTCTGCTGAAAGTGCAGTAGCGGCTTCAACCTCTTCTTCGGCTTCTGCCGCTGCTGCAGGCACTGCAGGTTTCGCAGCCGGTTTGCCCCCCTTCGCCTGCAGCCATTTCCCGGCTTCAACGTCGGTGGTCCAGCGCTTAAACTCATACTGTCTGAACAGCGCCAGCAGATCGTCTGCAGCCGGCGGCTGCACCTCAAGCTCTTCACAAGTGAGCTCCAGCTCGACGTCGGTTTTGATGGTCGCCAGCTGATAAGAGAGATAAGCCACCTCCTTGTTCTGCTCCAGCTTCGCCGCCATCGTTTTCGCGCCGCGGAAGCTCAGTTCAGCGATTTTCTCCGGTTCCGCATACAGCGTATCGAGGCCGCCAAGGCCTTGCAGCAGCGCCTGGGCTGTCTTTTCGCCCACGCCCGGCACGCCAGGAATGTTATCCGAGGAGTCGCCCATCAGCGCCAGGAAATCAATAATCAGCTCCGGCGGGACGCCGTATTTGGTAACCACCTCATCCGGCCCGAGGATAGTGTTGGTCATGGTATTGATCAGGGTGATCCCCGGCGTCACCAGCTGGGCCATGTCTTTATCGCCGGTACTGATCAGCACCGGACGTCCGGCCCTTTCCGCTTCCCGCGCCAGGGTGCCAATCACATCGTCAGCTTCGACGCCCGGGACCGCCATCAGCGGCAGCCCCATCGCTTTCACCATCTTATGCAACGGCTCAATCTGCGCGCGCAGATCGTCCGGCATCGGCGGGCGATGAGATTTGTAATGTTCGAACAATTCATCACGGAAGGTTTTCCCTTTCGCATCAAAGACCACGACGGCATGAGTCGGTTGATACTGCAGAATCAAACTGCGCAGCATATTCAGTACGCCGTACATAGCCCCGGTGGGCTCCCCTGCGCTGTTAGTCAGCGGCGGAAACGCATGATACGCCCGATAAAGATAGGAGGAGCCGTCAACGAGGATGAGAGGGTTTTCTGGGATCTGAACCATAATTTCCGTGCCTGTTTATCAGATTATGGATAAAGGATGCCACAGACGGGCATGAAATCCTGAATTTTTCCCGCATTTCGCGGAAAAGATTCAACGATCGTCGCGATCGCGCGACAACTTAGCTTGTGGATAACTTTGTGCATAGTTTTACAACGTCAGCTTATCCGCCCCGGGAAATAAATGAATAAATAGTATTAATTAATATTTATCAATCACTTAAAAACGGATCAACGATCCTGGCATTAATTTGATGACCTAATCTTCCATGTGGATAGAAGATCCTTGTTTTTTTCTGTTCTGGTAAGACCCGTCATTTGCCGCGTTTTCTGGTAAAATCAGCCCCTTGCGCAGCTTAAAGGCGCTCTTTGTCAGCCTAACTTTCTGAATAAACTAACTATGTCGAGATTACTCGCTGCGATAACACTTCCGCTGAGTATCGCCTTAACCATCTTAGTCACCGTTATCTGCTCTGTACCGATCATCGTCGCCGGGCTGATTAAACTGCTGGTCCCCATTCCAGCGGTATGGCGCTCTATATCCGTTTTTTGCAATTTTATGATGTACTGCTGGTGCGAAGGGCTGGCGCTGCTGTTGCATCTCAATCCCTGGCTAAAATGGGACGTCCAGGGTCTGGAAGGCCTGAACAAAAAGAACTGGTATCTGCTGATCAGCAACCACCACAGCTGGGCAGATATCGTGGTGCTGTGCGTACTGTTCCGCAAGCATATTCCGATGAATAAGTACTTCCTTAAACAACAGCTGGCGTGGGTACCGTTCATCGGTCTCGCCTGCTGGGCGCTGGATATGCCTTTTATGCGCCGCTATTCGCGTAGCTATCTTATTCGTCACCCGGAACGCCGTGGTAAAGATGTCGAAACCACCCGCCGTTCATGTGAGAAATTCCGCTCACATCCGACGACTATCGTCAATTTCGTGGAAGGCTCGCGTTTTACCGACGCAAAAAAGCGCGAGACGCGCTCCCCTTACCACAATCTTTTACCACCGAAAGCGGCAGGTATTGCCATGGCGCTCAATGTTCTCGGTTCGCAGTTCGATAAACTGCTGAACGTTACGCTGTGCTACCCGGAAAATAATGCAAGGCCGTTTTACGACATGTTAAGCGGCCGACTGACGCGCATTGTGGTTCGTATCAATCTGGTACCGATTGGCGAGGAGCTACACGGCGATTACGTCAACGATAAGAACTTTAAGCGTGGCTTCCAGCGCTGGCTGAATGGGCTGTGGGAAGAGAAAGACCGTCAGTTAACTGACATCATGCGGGACAAAGAAAGGACGCCACGGTAAAGCAGATAGAGTAACGCCGGTCAGTGACCGGCGTTTTTTTTATTTCTTCTCAACCAGCTGCTTCACGGTATCCGCATACTGAGCGACGAAGACATCCATATTGCTGGTGTCCATCCCCTGCGGGTTCAGCTGGTACTTACCATTGACGTACATAGCCGGTACCCCCTGCAGCTGCAGATCGGCTGCCGCTTTCTCCTGCTGAGCGACCAGAGATTTCACCACGAAGCTGTTCCATGCGGCATCGTAGTCTTCCCCTTTCACGCCAGCGTCGACGAACACTTTACGAATGTCAGCCAGGCTCTGCACGGTCTGGTTTTTCTGCACCGCTTCGAACATCGGCGCCGTAATTTTATCTTCAACGCCCAGCGCGATGGCAACAGCCCATGCCTGCGTCAGCTCCTTGCCCAGCGGCCCCAGGAACTCGACGTGGTATTTGGTCATTTTGGTGCCTTCTGGCAGTTTCTGGCGCACGCTGTCAGAGACATGCAGCACTTCTTCAAACTGATAGCAGTGCGGGCAGTAGAATGAAAAGAACTCAAGCACCTGTGGCTCGCCAGCAACCGGCTTATCAAGGGTGATGTACTGCTTGCCGTCGGTGATCTGGGCAGCGGATGCACTAAAAGCCAGAATCATACCAGCCAGCGCCAGCCAAACTTTTTTCATGATTTACTCTCTCCTGGATATATCACATTAATACATTGGCGTTAACTGAAGCGGGGGTTCCTGTAGAACCTTCACCTGCTCGAGAAAAGTAGACGTCTGCCCTCGCCAGTAATCCTCCCCGGTTAACCAGGGGAAATTAACCGGGAAAGCCGGATCGTCCCAGCGTCTGAGCAACCACGCCAGATAATAAACCAGTCGCATGGCGCGTAAAGGTTCGATAAGCGCGATTTCATCGCTGTTAAAGGGGCTGAATTCCTCATAGGCCTCGACGATGGTCTCCAGCTGCATACGCTGTTCAGCCTTATCGCCGTTGAGCAGCATCCACAGATCCTGAATCGCCGGGCCGGTTCGCGCATCGTCTAAGTCAACAAACAGCGGCCCATCGCGCCAGAGGATATTGCCTGCATGGCAGTCACCATGCAGGCGCAAAGTAGTCCCGCCGCCGTGCCATTGGGTCATGACGGCAGCGATGAGTTTATCGGTCGCCTTCAGGAAATCGGCCTTCAGGCCTGACGGGATAAGCGTCGACTGTTCAAATACCTGGCGCGGTTCCAGCAGATACTCCTGCACGCCAATCTCCGGACGCACAGAAAAGCGCTGTTTGCGCCCGGTCTGGTGCAGGCGCCCAAGATAACGGCCAACCCACTCCATCTGATCAAGGTTATCCGCCTCGAACTGTCGGCCGCCAAGGCTTGGGAAAACGGCAAAATAAAATCCCTGATGCTGATGAAGCGTACTGTCGTTAAATAACAGCGGCGCAGCAACGGGCACTTCATCTTCTACAAGCTGAAGCGCAAACTGGTGTTCTTCAAGGATCTGCGCTGCCGACCAGCGCTCAGGACGATAGAACTTCACCACATAGCGATGACGCTCTTCGTCCTGGAACTGATAAACGCGGTTCTCATAGCTGTTCAGCGGGGTAAGACCGGAGTCCACCCGCATACCCAGATCGAATAATCCATCGATAATGGTATCCGGGCGAAGCGTCTGAAAAGTAAAAGCCTTATCGTGCATCCTGACATCCGATAATCGTACGAATAGTTCAGGATATCATCTCATTGCGCTTTACGCGGCAGCGCTTACAACCTTTTACTCTTTTATTACGCCGCGGGCGCGCAACAGCGCGGTTTTAAAGTCCTCTTCATAATCCTTCTGAATACCCGGGATGACAGCATCTTTTGAAGAGTCACGCATCTTCAGGTGATAGATCAGAATATCGTCGGAAAGATCGCTCAGTTCGCCATCATAGCCGGCCTCTTTCGCCAGCTTCTGCAAAAATTGCATCAGGTTCAGTTCAGGCTCTTTCTGCCAGGCGGGCTGGAGGAGTTCAATTACTTCATTCAGACGTTTACATTTCATGGTCATGCTCCTTACTCTTGATAGGGACAAGTTAACAGGGTCAATCCCACAATGAAAGAGGCGATATTCATATGCAAAGCGAGGCGATAACCGGCGTCGTGCTGGCGGGCGGCAGGGCCACGCGAATGGGCGGCATTGATAAAGGATTACAGTTGCTCAATGGACGTCCTCTCTGGCGACACGTCGCGGAGGCATTAGCTCCGCAGGTAGATGAGTTAGTGATTAGCGCCAACCGTCACCTTACGCAGTGGCAAGCCAGTGGATATCCGGTGTTTCGTGATACGCAGGCGGGGTACCCGGGTCCTTTAGCCGGTATGCTTGCTGTGATGCAGCAGGTCGCGAGTCCATGGTTTGTTTTTTGCCCCTGCGACACGCCCTTCATTCCGTCATTTTTAGTTGAGCGCTTTATCCAGCAAAAAAGCGCTGCGCCGGTGGTTTGGGCCCATGACGGCGAACGGGATCATCCCGCCGTTGCGCTGGCGCATCGGCAAATTATTCCGCATCTGGAGGCCTATCTTGCCAGCGGCGAACGCCGGGTAATGGTGTTCATGCGCCAGATGGGCGGCCATCCGGTTAGCTTCAGCGAGGTAAAATCGGCTTTTATGAATGTGAATACGCTCGAGGATTTGCAACGTATGCAGGAGCCATCATGATCCCGCTATTAGCGATTGCCGCCTGGAGCGGTACAGGGAAAACGACATTATTAAAGCGTCTCATTCCTGAGCTGTGCGCTCAAGGATTACGCCCTGGTCTGATCAAGCATACCCATCATGATATGGACGTGGATAAGCCGGGCAAAGATAGCTATGAATTGCGCAAGGCGGGCGCTGCGCAAACCATTGTCGCCAGCGAACAGCGGTGGGCGCTGATGACCGAAACACCCGAGAAGCCGGAATTAGATCTCACATGGCTGGTCAGTCGAATGGATGCCAGCAGACTGGACCTTGTTTTGGTCGAGGGTTTCAAGCATGAAGCAGTGCCTAAGATCCTGCTTTTTCGGCAAAACAGCGGCCATCGTGTGGAAGAGTTAACGATGGATGATCATACGATCGCCGTGGCCAGCGATGTATCGATCGCGACCTCACTTCCGCTGTTGGATTTAAATAATATTCCGCAGATTGCGACATTTATTGTCGGCTGGTTAGCGAAGCAGTAGCAGGACTTCAGGCGATATTTTTCCCTAAGTCGGTGCTGCATATCTTGTCCGCGCCACAGGGGCGTAGCCCCATGTCAGATCCGTAGCCCCGGTAAGCGCAGCGCCACCGGGGAGGCGTACCGGCACCCTCCCCGGAGGACAAAAACGCAAAAAAGCTCAGTCTTTCGACTGAGCTTTCTGCTTTATTTGATGCCTGGCAGTTCC